>JBGSMH010000672.1:0-10253 GCA_041740275.1 Phycisphaerae bacterium | reverse complement strand
GCCGATGATGTTGAGATATTCGATCTTTCGGAACTGCTCGGCGCTTTGCTCGCCGATCGCGGTTTCCATCGCTTCTTTCATCGAACTGAAGCTCGGCGCACGTTTGAGCGCTGGATTGATCGAGCGGGCGACGAACGACGTGTCGTTCTCGGTGTAATCGATCAACTCCTTGAACTGCTTCTGCTCAATCATGCTGCGGATCGTGTTGATCGTCTCTTCGGGCATAAAGACGCTGGTACGCAGTCGCAGGATCGAACTGATGATCATCGTCATCGCCAGAACCGACAGCAGGATGATGATGATGAAGACGAAGTCGATATTTTCCAGAACGATACCGAGCACCAGCACGATGATGTTCTTGCGCTCGATTTCGGGCGGGGCGTCCGCAGCAGGTGTCTGAGCCAATGCCGAACCGGCGAGCCAGGCAATCGAAACCAACATCGCCATCAGAAGTATCAGGCGGGTCCAAGAGCTTTTCTTACGCATAGGGAACTAACCTTCCATTGAGAGAGAGTATCCAAGGTTGCCGAGAGAGGGGTGAGTGTAACTGTAATCCGCCGTTTTATGTAGCCCAGGGGGTAAAAACTGACAGGCGCGGGTGCTTGCGGATCAGAACCCGCGTTGCAGCGCCTCGACCGAGACAAACGTCATGGTCCCGCCATTGTCGCCAGCGATTTTCTTCAATGCCTGTTCGGCGCGGGGGTCACGATCGCCGAAAAGGATGGTATTAATCGCGACTTTCTTATCGCCATTTAATTCGGCGATTCGCTTGATGACGTCATCGTAGCTGACGAGGTTGTCAAACTCGCCGTCGGAGAGGATGTACATCAGTTGCGGCTTCTGTTTGAACGCCAATTCGATCGCCGGCAGGGGGTTGGTCGCGCCCATGAAGCTGACCTTGTTCAGCACTTCTGCGGTGCGACGCACATTGGCGGGGGTGGCGGGGATCAGTTTAGCGGCATCGACCGCTTCCACACCAGCGTTGTTGCCGTCTTTGAAGAAAATGACGTTGAAATCCTGAACGGGTTTCAGTTTGGCGATCGTGGAATTGAGTTCCCGGATAAGCAGGATCTTGCGAAGCCCGTCCATCGTGCCGGTTCCGTCACAGACGAAGACGATCTTGTGAGCGTTTCCGCCGTTGCCGAAGACTGCGCCTTTGGGTCCGATACCCGCGCCACCGCCGGGAGGGCCGAACTTCGCCAGTTTCCCGCCCCCTTGCAGCCCGCCGCCAGTTTTAATCCCCCCGCCGATGGGCATCGAGGATTCGCTGGGGTTGCCGCTGGCCAGGGCGGCATCAAGGCTTTCGCTGCGTTGATCGTTAAAGGCATCCGATTGCGTGACACTTTGGTCGAGCATCTGGGCCGCGGCACGGGTGGCGTCAGAGTTCATGCCCGGATTGGGAATGCCGCCCGGCTGTTCGGTCGCCAGTTCTGCGGTGGGGATGATCGTCTGTTCTTCCTGAATGAGCGTTTCGGTGATGAACCTGCGTGCATCTTTGGACGCCAAAATTACCGCGGCAATTATGATGACCGAATGGAGCAGCACGCTGGTCGTCAGCCCGGTGATCGACGCGACCATGGGATTGGCCCAGAACCCGCCGCCATGGACGAGTTCCTCGTGTTCTTCAACGGGTGCCTGCTCTGCCGGGTCGTCCATACCCGCCATCTTGGGGTCGGGCTTGGGATCGAATTTCGGGACGGGCGGAATGGGTGTCGGGCTGCTACTCATGACAATCCTCGCGCGTTTCGTCGGTGGTGGGGTCGGTTGGGTCGTCGCAATGTCGCGACTATGACCACCGCGTTTATATACGGTTCAGTTCACGTTCGTCAACTCGATTATACCTGAACAGAACGGCCGATGCGCGAAAAAACGGGCCACGCGCTGGCTCGGCTCCCCACCGATCTCACGTGTTCACCAATGCGTCCCGGGCGGCGAGGACGCGAGCGCGGGCTTCTTCGGGTGTGGGGGCAAGCGACGTCAGATGCCCCATTTTCCGGCCTTTTTTCGGGTCGGTTTTGCCGTAGAGATGAAGTTTGATGCTCGGATCGTTCAGCGCCCGGGCAAAATTGGGCTTACCGCCAGCCGCGATCCAGACATCCCCCAGCAGATTCGCCATCGCGGCGGGCTTTAATAATGTGGTATCACCCAGCGGCAGGCCACAAACGGCACGCAATTGTTGCTCGAATTGACTGGTTACGCAGGCATCGAACGTGACATGCCCGCTATTGTGAGGCCGGGGGGCCAGTTCGTTGACAATCACATCCTTGCCGGCGACGAACATTTCCACACAGAGCAGGCCAACCAAATCGAGCTTTTGGGCGATCTGCCGGGCGAGAATGATCGCCCGCTCTTGTAGCACCCAGGGCAGTTGTGCCGAGGGCTGGCCGCTGACGGTGGTGGTGTCGAGGATGTGATTGGTGTGGACGTTCTCAAACACATCAAATGCCCGGACATCGTTTTGTGCATTGCGGGCGACGATGACCGAAATCTCGCGATCAAACGCGATAAACCCTTCCAAAACGCCCAGCGGGCAGTTCAGCGACGTCCAGGCGCGCTCGGCATCGTCAATCGACGTGATTTTGGATTGGCCTTTGCCGTCGTAACCGAACTCGGCGGTTTTCAGCACGCAGGGCGTGCCCAGTTCACCAATCGCCTGACGGAGTTGATCGACATCCCGCACCGCTCGGTAGGGGGCGACCGGAAAGCCGTTTTTCGACAGAAAATCCTTTTCCCGGATGCGGTGCCGGGTGGTGTCCAGCACAAACGGGGAAGGATGGACGGGCTTGATTTTTTCGATGGCGGCCAGGGTTTGCGAGGGGACGTTTTCGAATTCAAAGGTGACGACATCGACCGCACTGGCAAACCGGATGGCGGCGGGGAGGTCGTCGTAGGCGGCGTTGACCTCATGGTCGGCGACCTGTCCGGTCGGGCAATCAGGTGTCGGATCAAACGCGTGAACGCGATACCCCATCCGCCGGGCGGCGATCGCGAACATCCGCCCGAGCTGCCCGCCTCCGAGAATCCCGATGGTTTGACCCGGTAAAATCACGCGTGGATTGATAGCAGATCGGGCTTACATTTGCACGGTCGGCGGGTCTTGAACAGGACCAAAAAAAAACCCCGGGCCTTGCGGAGGAATGCAGGCCCGGGGTGGCGGAGGAGGAGGATTAAAAAGTTCGCAGGCGACCCTATTGGGTCTCAGACGAACGAAAAACTACTGCAAGCGTCGTTACGAACAGGCACATCGCCGTCAGCACGCACATCAGCGGGGTCGTTATCCCAGGTGCGACTTTGTCGACATGGGTATTCCCGGAATACACCAGCCATCCCCCCGCAAACAACGCGGCAGCGATACTGGCCCATCTCAACAACTGTCTAGCAACTCGATCCAGTCTGAAAACGCTCGACATATACAACCTCGAAGCATTTGGACCGCGGTTGGCAGCCTTGTCCCGACCGGAACCCGTCTGATTGCTCAGGTCGGATGTCCGATCGTGACGATTGCATCTTAGCGGGCAGTCACGAGTAATCAATAGGCAAGTTAAAAATAAAATGCGACTCCACTCATGTTTAACAAAACGGCAATAATTCGAAACGGCGTGCCTGATTTTTAATCGGCCTCGCCCGATATGAAGCAAAACGTCGCAATACTGAAATCGAAAGCATTTTACGTCTGCTAGGAAGGTCGCGTCGATGCGGATAATCTAAAATGGCGACAGTGTCGCATTTACCCGTGTCTGATTCGCCCGCAACATCCTCTCGTCCGCCTCGCTCGCGGGTTCGCTTCGACCCCGCTCTCCGGGCGTTGGCAAGGCCGGTGATTTGCTATCCGGAAGAACTGCCCGTCGTCGCTCGCAAGGATGATCTGGCAAACGCGATTCGCGATCATCAGGTCATCGTCGTCTGCGGCGAGACCGGATCGGGCAAAACCACCCAGTTACCCAAGATCTGCCTGGAAGTCGGCCGCGGGCTCAACGGGATGATTGGCCACACCCAGCCGCGCCGAATCGCCGCGCGCACCGTCGCCAATCGCATCGCCGAAGAACTGGATCAACCGCTCGGGCAGGCGGTGGGTTTCAAAATCCGCTTCACCGATGTCACCCGCCCAGACACCTTCATCAAACTGATGACCGACGGCATCCTGCTGGCCGAGACGCAGAACGATCGCGACCTGCGTCAGTACGACACGATCATCCTTGACGAAGCCCATGAACGGTCGCTCAACATCGATTTTCTGCTTGGCTATCTCAAGCGTCTGCTCCCGCGCCGCCCGGACCTGAAATTGATCATCACCAGTGCCACGATCGACCCGCAGCGGTTTAGTCATCACTTTAACGATTGCCCGATCGTCGAAGTCAGCGGCAGAACCTATCCCGTCTCAGTGCTGTATCGTCCGCTGTCGATCGACGAGCGGACGATCGAAGATGATCGTCAGCAGGTGGCGCACGATGATGCGGACCTGACCGAGATCGAAGGCGTAGTCAGCGCGGTGCGCGAATTGTGGTCGGTTCGTCGCGGCGACACGCTGGTGTTCCTGCCCACCGAGCGCGACATTCGCGAAACCGCCGAGGCACTGGAAGCCGCCAGTCTCTCCGCCGACATCCTGCCGCTGTTTTCGCGATTGAGCGGCGCGGATCAGATGAAGGTGTTTCATCCGGACGGGAAGCGGGCGCGGATCATCCTGTCGACCAACGTCGCCGAAACATCCGTCACCGTGCCGGGCATTCAGTATGTGATCGACACGGGGCTGGCGCGAATGAGTCGCTACAGCACGCGCACCAAAGTGCAGCGGCTTCCCATAGAGCCGATCAGCCAGGCATCGGCCGATCAGCGCAAGGGTCGCTGCGGGCGAATCAGCGAAGGTGTGTGCGTCAGACTTTATTCGGAGAAGGATCTTCTCGAGCGTCCCCGGTACACCGACCCGGAGATATTGCGGACCAATCTGGCATCGGTCATTTTGCAGATGAAGTGGCTGCGGCTGGGCAGGATCGAGGATTTTCCGTTTATCGATCCACCCGACTATCGGCAGATTCGCGACGGACTGGCGACGCTGCACGAACTGGGTGCGATCGACGACAAGGAGAATCTGACCGACATCGGCAAACGTCTTGCCAAACTGCCGGTCGATCCGCGCGTGGGCCGGATGATCGTCGGCGGGCAGGATGAGGGGTGTCTGGCGGAATTGCTGGTCATTGCCTCGGCGCTATCGGTGTCGGACGTCCGCGAGCGACCGGCCGACATGCAGGACGCTGCCGATCAGTCACACGCCAAGTTCAAGGACGACCAATCCGACTTCATCTCCATGCTCAAGCTGTGGCGCACCATGCGGCGAGAGCAGACCGATCTATCCAACAACCAGTTCCGCAAATGGTGCCGAGCCAATTTCGTCTCGTACATGCGGTTTCGGGAGTGGACCGACATTCATCACCAGTTGTGTGACATGCTGCAGGTGCGTCCGTGGGTGGATCGATCCGACGCGATTCGCCCGGTGGCTCAGACTGAGACCGATCCTTTCCCGGCGGTGATCCGGGACAAGGTGCATCGGTCGCTGTTGCCGGGATTGCTGGGAAATGTCGCGATGAAGTCCGACGCGGCGGGCTATGTCGGGGCGCGGGGGATGAAGTTGAATGTCTGGCCTGGCTCGGCGCTATTCAAGTCGCGCCCGTTGTGGATCATGGCCGCCGAACTGGTGGAAACCACGCGACTGTATGCCCGCACGGTCGCGCCGGTGAAGATCGAATGGATCGAGCGCGTCGCAAAGCATCTGGTGAAGCGCACGCACTTTGAACCGCACTGGGTGCGGCAGACGGCGCACGTTCACGCGTTCGAAAAAGTCACGCTCTATGGCCTGCCGTTGGTCGCCAAACGATCCGTGCATTACGGGCCGATCGATCCGTACACGTCACGGCAGATGTTCATCCATCACGCACTGGTGGAAAACGATTTTCGGACCGATCACCCGTCGATCCTGAGAAACCGCGCCCAGCAGGCGATGATCGAATCGTGGCAACGCAAATTGCGTCGCAATGACTTGCTCACCGACGCCGGGACGCGATTCGCATTCTTTGATGCCCGCGTGCCGGAGCAGGTCTATAGCGGCCCGACGTTTGAGGATTGGGCACGGCGTGGACGGGGGAGCAATTCGCACGATCTGGAGTTCCGCGACATCGATCTGTTCAGAGGGTTGGCACCGTCGCCCATGCGATCGATCGATGAAGCCCGCAAGTCGATCACCGAAAGCCACCCCGATGAACTGAAATTGGACGGGATCAAATTGCCGCTGCAATACAAGTTTGATCCGGGGGAAGAGGATGATGGCGTGACCGCGATCGTGCCGCTCAGTGCGCTGTCGCAGATTCCCGATGCGCGGGCGGAGTGGGTCGTGCCGGGTTGGGTGACGGAGAAGATTGAGGCGTTGATCCGGTCGCTGCCCAAGAAGTTGCGGACGCTGTTTGTGCCGGTCAATGAGTCGGCCCAGCAGGTGGTGCAAAAGCTGCCGCCGTTTGGAGTCGGGTCGTTTGTGGATCAGGTGGCGGGGGTGTTGTGGAAGATGCGTGGGCAGACGGTGACGCGAAGCGATTTTCAGTTCGACGCGGTGCCGCCGCACTTGTCGATGAACTTTCGCGTGGTGAGCAAGGAAGGCGAGGTGCTGGCCGAGTCGCGCGATCTGGGTGGGCTGCGGATCAAACTCGGTCAAAAGGTGCGGCAGGCGTTTTCATCGCTGTCCGATCCGCGCTACACGCGCGACGGGTTGAAACTCTGGAATATCGGCGATCTACCCGAGAAAGTCGCGGTCGAACACGCCGGGGCGATCCTGCAAGGCTATCCGGCGTTGATCGACCAAGGCGACACCGTCTCGCTGCGATTGTTGGACTCGCCCGAATCCAGCGCAAAGCTGATGCCGTTCGGATTGCGGAAATTGTTCATGCTGCAAACCGCCCGGGAGCTGAAAACCACGCTTCGCGATCTGCCGAAGCTGGAGCAATTGCGACTCAATTACCGTCCGTTCGGAACGGGTGAGGAGATGCTGGCGGATCTGACCTTGCTGACGGCGGATCGGGCGTTCTTTGCCGACCCCGGCCCGGTGCGCACCCACGACGCCTTCGCTGCCCGCGCGGGTGCGGCGTGGCGACGACTGTTTGAAGTCTCCCGCGCCCTGGGCACGTTGCTGGATGAAATCCTGACGCGATACCGCGATTTGCAGCCGATCCTGACCCGCGACTACCCGCCATTGCTGATCGACAGCATCGACGACATGCGGCAGCAGTTTCGGATGTTGTTGCCCAAACGGTTTTTGTCGGCCATCCCCGCCAGCAAGCTCGAACAGTTGCCGCGTTATCTGCGTGGGATCGACATTCGCCTCAAGCGACTGACCAACGCCGGTTTAGCCAAAGACCTGCAAGCCCTGGGCATCATCCGACCACTGATTCAGCAGTATCTGGATCAACGCCGCAAACACGCCCAGCGCGGGCTGATCGATCCGGCGCTGGATGAGTATCGCTGGCTACTGGAAGAGTTTCGGCTGCAACTGTTCGCGCAGGAGATCAAGACGCTGGTGCCCGTGTCCGAAAAGCGACTGGAGCAGGCGTGGGAACAGGTCAAACGCGGTTGATCAGCCGGAAGGACTAACCGATCCAGGTCACATCCGATGATCTGCCGCTGGAGACTTTGCGTTTGCCGACGATCGCGCTGAGGCTGTCGCTGAGTGTGAACTGGCGTTCGAGTCGGGTGATGCGCAGCACGTCCAGGACGTGTTTGCCGACTTTGCAGAGCACGAGTGTGCCGTGCTTTTTGCGGACCTGGTCGCGGATGCCCAGCAGCAGGCCGATCACCTGCGAGCTGACAAAATCCACCCCGGCGAAGCTGATCGCCACCTGGGCCCGTTCGGGGATCGCCATCAATAGTTGATCCGTCTCATCGCAGATCTGCGCGACGGTCATTGGGTCGGTCAGCCGATTGGCGACGAAGCGAATGACGAGCCAGTTATTGATGTTCTCTGATCGAATCTGTTTCATAGGTTTGTGCGGTTCTGCCGCCCCCAAGTATCGTCCTATGAATCGCTCGGCGTCCAATGGAATCGAAACGGTCGATAATGAGTGAAAGCGGGCGCACAATCAGCGTAAAGCGTTGCACCACTTGCAGTTACAGTCGTGATGGGGGGGGGCTGCCGGTCGGTTATCGGCCGTGAGTGGGCAGTGCTCGGCGGGGTCTTTGGCTTTGGCGTGGGTGGGACAGCCACATCCGTCTATGGTTTGATCGCGAACCGGCAATTGGAGAAAGGGTTTGCCGCAGTAGGATTTTCCGCACTGAATGACGCGCATCGGGCACCGCTCGCAGATCGCCGCCCGTTCCGACCAACGCGGCTCGATTCGCACCAATCCCCTGGCGCGCACCTTCGACAACGTCGCCTTTACGCCGGCGCGGAGGAAGTAGTACAAATGGGCCGAAAGTGCCTGCGACATCGTCAGAAGTTGTTATCGGACGTATCGCCGTTGCGGGGTGAAAATTAGGTGTCATTGCGGCTTCATTCAGCCCTGCTTCGTTGGCACCCACGGCACATCGCTCACCCCCGCGCGATGATTGGCCAGACGCGATTGCACGAACAGCCAGTCTGACAGGCGATTGAGGTAGGTGACGATCGCCGGGTTGACCGGGTGATCTGCGGCAAAATAGACGACGCTCCGCTCGCAGCGGCGACAGATCGTCCGCGCCAGATGAAGTCGTGCCGACAGTTCGGTCCCGCCGGGGAGGACGAAGTATTTGAGCTTGGGCAATTCGGCGTCGGCGTGGTCAATCTGCGTCTCCAGCCGGGCGATCATCGCTTCGTCCAGGGCAGGCAGGTATTTAAGCGCCGCCGGGTCGTTTTCCGGTGCGGCCAGATACGAGCCGATGACGAACAGCTCATTTTGCACTGGCTCAAGCTGCGGCTTAAGCCAGTCCGGCGCGATGACCTGCACCAGCCCGATCGCGGCATTAAGTTCGTCGGTCGTGCCATAACACTCCAGCCGCCGATCGCTTTTGCGGATGCGATCGCCTCCGATCAATCCGGTGGTCCCGTCGTCGCCCGTTCGCGTGTAAATCTTCATCGCCAGGCACTATATCCGATGATCTCGCCGCTTGCCCGCAGCAACGAAAGGCGTTGCGGGTACCGTAACTGTTTACCGCAGCCGAAGCGTCCGTTTTTTGACTTTTGTGGCTTGGGCTTCCAGCCCAAGTTCCAACACGGGCTGGGTACCTCGTGCCACGATTCGACCGCCGAATTCCTTCTGATCACACGCACCGATCACCACCGGCTCTGTCCAAAAACGATTTCGTTGACATCCCGGCGATTCGTGCCAAGATTCCCAGACCGGTGCCCGATAGCCTTTGCAGCGGATTGCTACAGAGTAAGGTTTTTCGCCCGCTTGTGGCATAGAGAAGGGCCGCATGAAACGAAAGCGCGTCTGGATTGGTGTCGTCTGCTTTTTAAGCGTGATCCTCTTGTCGCTAAAGGTCACAGAAAGCATTCAAGCTCGATCTGCTTCCAAGGCGTTTCGGCAGCAAGCGATTCGGGAATTGTCGGCAGCGACCACTGCTGCCGACGCGAAAACGTGGCTCGAACGGAACGGCTTTGACGTGGCCATGTCCTTGGGGGATGTCGTAGTAGTGAGCGAACTCACTATCCAAAGCTCGCATGGCCAGCAGAAGTTTAACTCGGTCGATGGCTACCGGAAGGTCAGCGATTATCCTCTGCTCGGCGAACGCTGGATCCAATTGACGTTCCTGTTCCAGACAACGCAAGTACCGTATGTCGAAGGTGCCTTCATTGGTGTGGAAGTCGACGATAACAGCACGCCGTCGCAGGCGTGGCGCAACGAGTTCGCGCGGCGCGCCGCCGATCGGAACGCATCGCTTTCCTCCTCTCCACAATGACGAGTGTGTTCTGGATGGCGTTCAGCATAGTAAGGTGCGGTGAATCGCGG
Organism: Phycisphaerae bacterium; assembly: GCA_041740275.1. Classification (GTDB taxonomy): domain Bacteria; phylum Planctomycetota; class Phycisphaerae; order Tepidisphaerales; family Tepidisphaeraceae; genus BPJO01. Next base: position 291 of record JBGSMH010000672.1, on the reverse strand, counting down.
CCGGGCGGATAGTCTCGCACTGCAACGGACCGGCAGGTAGGTCGGGATTCATCCCGACATTTCCACAACCGGTCGATTGCGGGAGCTGTCGGGGTGAACCCTGACCTACTATTTTTGGCGCGGGGAGGGATTCAGAAATCGACGGATTTGCTTGGTTTTACCGCCGACTTTTTGGGGTTTCGGGAATACAATGGGTTGGTCGTTTTCGCTGCGTTTGGGGTTGGGCAAGTGAAGAGGAAGGCTTGAACTCCGGCCGGAAAGGTAGGAGTTGCAACAGTTGCACGCTGGCGC
>JBGSMH010000671.1:0-2842 GCA_041740275.1 Phycisphaerae bacterium | reverse complement strand
TTGGTGCCGCTGCGTCCCGGCCGCCAGGAACCGCGTGCCCGACGCCGCCGAATGAAGGAATACGACCTGCTGACGGTGCCGAGAGAGGTGAGAAAACACCAAGAAAAACAGGGTGAAAATGCTTAAGCGAATGGCATTCGGACCGCGTACCTTTAATGCGCGGAAAAATCTGGTTGAGATTATCCGTATATTGCGCAATCGGCGTGCGTCGATCCGGGGTCGCATCGTCCTTGCGGGGCAAATCGTTACAGCCCAGCATCACCACCAGCCGGTGAGGGGCATGTATGGTCACGGTCGTCACGCGAAGCGACATGTCCCGCGTTGTATTCCCTCCCACGCCACGATTGATCCATCGCAGTTTACGATCCGCCGCCAGTTTCTCAGCACGGGCAAACCACCCGCCTTGCGAATCGCCAGTGCCTTGCATCGACGATGCGCCGAATCCAATCAATGTCTCTGCCATGTCGACGATTGTGCAGCGTATGACTTGCTACGCAAGCCAACGGCATTTTTCACCTGCTCGATCGAAGCCGCGTTTACCGCCGAGCAAATAGCGTGCTCTACAAAATCTCAGTCACGAGTTCGGCATCGCTGTCCAGATAACTCAAATGCAATTTCGACGAAAACTGTCCGATGTGGCCGGGGCTTGGCATACCAGCACAATTTGAGGGAACACACGGTACCTGGCAAACTCATCGCGCTTACCAAGCGGCTGCTGCCCCCATCCATCCGGCATCGTTGAACGAAATCGTGTATTTAGCAACGCATGTTCGGTTCGAAGGATACTGACTCCCACGCAGAACTTGTGCAGAACATTGCGAATGTTGTGGGCAGACTTGTCGTTCAACTTCTCGATTATTCCTATGAGCGTGTCCATTGGCACCACATGCTCGTGACAGAGCCGCTTCAGGTCACGATGCTCGGCCCACGATTCCAATGCCGCCCGAGACCACCAGTGGCATCCCTCGTGTTTCCCTTCGAATTCGCTCCATGCCCAGAACGCGCGCTTATAGAGACTGTGCCTGCCACCGTAGCTAATCCCACAGTGCAATGCGATATGCAGGTCTTCGGCGATCTGCTCGCGAGACCTGTAGCACAGATTTCGCTCGGATATCCGTCCCATGCACTCTTCCTGAGTTATTTCCGCATCTGCGGAAACGTGCCCACGACGGGCAGCTTGCCGACCAGCGGCTTGGCATAGTCGATAAACGCCTGCGTGATATCGTTGCCGCCTTTGATGTATTCGGCGGCCAGGTGTTTGGTCTCGCGGGCGACGTTCTTGATGCTGGTGTGTTCCAGTTCGATCTTGTACGGACTATTGCTCACCCGCTTCATCACGACACTCAATTCCATATGCGACTTGTCGGTGCTGTATCGAACCGCCTGACGGCCGACCTCGCGGGCTTCGACGGCGTCGCTTTCGCTGACGTACCCTGCGAACGACCGCTGGAGATAGCCGAATGTATCGGCACGGACGCGCAGCTTCTTACCGCCGGGATTGTTCAGCTTTTTGGTCACTAGATTGGCAAAGAAATCGCCGAGCGCGCCCGTTCCGGAAAGCTGCACATTGCCGTGCGAATCTTTCTCCAGTCCGCCCGCCATCTTCTCGGCCCAGGTCTTGCCATCGGGCGCCGAAACGCCTTCGCTCATGGTGATCAGGCAGCGTCCCTTTTGGCTGTAGATGCGATCGACGTCAGCGAGGAACTGTTCTTCGGAGAGCGGGGCTTCGGGAACATAGATCAAGTGCGGGCCGTCACCTTCGTACTGTCGCGCCAGGACCGACGCTGCCGTGAGGAAACCGGCATGGCGACCCATGATGATATCGACCTTGATGCCCGGCAGGCTGGCATTGTCGTAGTTGTCGCCCATCACCGCACTGGCGACGAACTTGGCGGCCGAGCCGAAGCCGGGCGTGTGATCGTGGACACGAAGGTCATTGTCGATGGTTTTGGGGACATGGAAGACGTGCAACTCATGCCCGGCCTGGGCGCTCATCTCCTGCACGATGCGGGCGGCGTCGGCGCTATCGTTGCCGCCGATGTAGAAGAAATAACCGACGTTATTCTTCTTGAAATTTTCCATGATCTTGCGGCAATATTCCGCGTCCGGCTTGTCGCGGCTGCTGCCCAGCGCACTGGAGGGCGTGCCAGCGATTTTCTCCAGCAGATCCGCCGGAACATCGTTCAGCGGGATGTAGTCGTCGTTGATAATCCCGCGCACGCCGTGACGGCAGCCCAGAAGCTGGTCGATGTGCTGGTGTTTGCGAACTTCCTCGATCACGCCCACGAGCGACTGATTGATGACCGAGGTCGGCCCGCCGGACTGTCCCACAACCGCATTGAGTTTCTTCGACATAGAGTTAGTTTCCTGTAGTTAAACCGTCTTTCGAGTTCGCGATGATATAGGTGAGCGACCGCGCCGCAAGAGCAGGGGGGTGAGGCGAATTGGCGCGGGTCTGCCAATCGGGCTTGGGGCGTCGGTTTTAGGCTTCTGACTCCTGTCTCCTGCATTCCCCATTTCTGCCCACCGGCCACTTGTTGCATTTGTTGCATCGGCTTTTGACCATGTGAAAATCATAACTACTGGCGGTTGCTGGACTTAAAAATTTCGACACCCCAAAAGTGTTGCGCGCCGTGTGCAACTGTTGCAACTCCTACCTTTCCGGCCGGACTTCAGCCGTTCTTATGAACTTGTCAGAGAGCGAAGCTGCGATTGGAAACACGATCGACGCGTCCCCAAACGAAGCGAAAACGACCAACTCACTATATCCCCGAAAACCCAAAAAGTCGGCAGTAAAATCAGGCAAAATCGCTTATTTCTGACCCCCACTGACACCCCGTTG
>JBGSMH010000670.1:0-5267 GCA_041740275.1 Phycisphaerae bacterium | reverse complement strand
CGCAGCGGCATGGCGGGCGTTGCATCCGGAATCAAAACTGATGATGCCAACCCCCGCAGATGCGGATATGCCCGGCGTTGCGCTTCGACCCCTTTACGAACCGGCGATACTCGATTCATCCATGCCGGCAGAGACGTCGATCGTGCTGCTCCGTACCGACCCACCCGTGGCGCTATTGGACGGCGAATACGATCGACCCGTCCAGACCCGTTCCGGGGACACGCCCATCGCCCTCTGGCGCGACAAAGGCGGGGCGTTGCGGGCATTTAATAGAACTGTCGATACGGATCTGTTCCTCACCTTTAAGATCTCTAAAGACAAGAAGGGCAATCCGAGGCGGGTCGATAACCAGACGGGGTCGGTCTGGTCTGATGATGCCCGCGCCACCGAAGGCCCGCTATCCGGCAAACGGCTCACGCCGATCACGATTGAAGAAAATGTTTACTGGGGCGTCTCCAAGGAATGGTTCCCCGACCTGAAACTGATCCGGCCGGAAGATTGAGATGCCGACAGTCAATCTGTGCAAGATGTGACCGGAGCACGACTTGCGTGTAATGTTGGTTCGAATGTCGGAAGTGATCCAGGAGATTCCAGGCGAGCGGACCAACCCGTGGCACACCGTCACGCGATGGCTGCTGGTCATTAATGTGGTTGTCTTTGTGTTGGATTATTTCCTGATTCGGCGCGAACTGATATTGGTGGATGACAATGGTCAGCCATTGGTGCAGTTGCCCCTGCTGGCGATGTACGGACATTTCTCGTTTGGGCTGGCGATCGGGAAAATGGAGTTGTGGCGGTTCATTTCGTATCAATTTTGTCATGCGAATCTGACGCACATTCTGGTCAACATGATGGGTTTGCTGCTGGCCGGTCCGATCGTGGAAGAGACGCTGGGGAAGAAGAGATTTCTGACCTTCTATCTCGTCTGCGGTGCCGCCGGTCCGGTGGCGCATTTGATCTTCGGGCTTTTGGGCGTTTTGAGCGTGCAACCGTTTACGCCGTTGATTGGCGCATCGGCGAGCATCTACGGCATCCTGCTGGCGGCGGCGATGATCGCGCCGGACGAAGAGGTGATGCTGGCGTTTCCGCCGATCGATGTGAAGCTAAAATGGGTCGCGCTGGCGATGATCGGCCTCAGCGCGGCGGCGGTGATCTGGAACTGGGAAAACGCCGGCGGACATGCCGCCCATATCGGCGGGGCGGTGATGGGATATCTCATGGCCCGGAGGTTGCTCCGACCGCCCGCAACGCCCGTCGAACCCTGACCCGATCGTCTCTATTTGGGAAAAGTGAGATCACTATGGAACGTTACGACGTCATTATTTGCGGTGCCGGACCAGCGGGTTGGCCGGCGGCGATCCAGGCAGCGCGGCTTGGGGCGCGAACCCTGCTCGTCGAAAAAAGTGGCATGCCCGGCGGGACCACCACGCTCAACGGCGTCTCCTTTCCGGGCCTTTTTCACGCATGGGGTAAGCAGGTGATCGCTGGCATCGGCTGGGATCATGTGGTCAAAACCGTGGAGTTGACCAACCAGCAGTTGCCGGATTTTACGGACACCACCGTTCGCCACTGGCGTCACCAGATCCGCGTCTGCCCGGCGATCCTGACGGCGTTGATTGATGAGTCGCTGGTCGCTTCGGGCGTCGAGATTCGCTTTCACACCATGCCCGCAGCCGTAAAGGCGGTTGATGCGGGATGGGAGGTGACGCTCTGCGGCAAAGAAGGGCTTGTCACCGTCGCCGGATCATGGTTGATCGACTGTACCGGCGATGCGAATCTTGCGGTGCTGGCGGGTGCGAAAACGCGGCGTTCAGAGACGCTTCAGCCCGGCACGCTGGTTTTTCAATTGAGCGGGTATTCGACCGAGACGCTGGATTTCGACCAGATCGATCGCGCTACCGCCAAGGCCGTCGAGCGCGGTGAATTGCAAAAGGGCGACTTCGGATGGGCAGGTTCTGCGCTGAAGCCCCTGCTGATGTCCCGTGGCGGCAATGCGATCCATGTGACCGGGATCGATGCGGTCGATAGCGCGGGCAAAACCCATGCGGAGATCGCCGGGCGAGCGGCGCTTTTGCGGATCTTTCGATTCCTCAAAACGCAGCCGGGGTTTGATCAATTGACGGTCGATTGGTGCGCCCCCGAATGCGGCATTCGCGATACGCGAACCGTCGTCGGCGAATCGACAATCACCTATCAGGATTACATCGGCGGACGTCTGTGGGACGACGCGGTCTGCAATAGTTTTTATCCGATCGATTTGCACACCGACACCGGACTGAAATATGAGACGCTCAAGCCCGGTTCGGTGCCGACGATTCCGTTGAGCGCGATGACGCCGACGGGAACCGAGCGGTTGTTGGTGGCAGGGCGGTGTGTGTCCGGGGATGCGGCGGCGCATTCGGCGTATCGGGTGCAGGCCAGTTGCATGGCGATGGGACAAGCCGCCGGTGTGGTCGCAGCGATCGGGTCAAAAAGCGACATCGCCAAATCCTCACAGGTTCCGCTTCAGCAAGTTCGCGATACGCTCCGGAAGCACGGCGCGATCGTGCCCGGCTAGACCAACTACACCAGCCGATCGACAAGCTTTTCGCCTTTTTCGTAGCGTTTGAGATTGGCGATGAAGTGTTCGATCATGCGTTTGGCTTCGTCCACGGTCCCGCCGGCGGTGTGGGGGGTGATGTGGGCGTTGGGCGTCGTCCACAGGGGGTGGTCGGGCGGGAGGGGTTCGGGAGACGTCACGTCCACAAACACCTTGGCCAGACGACCTTCCTTTAGCGCCGCCACCAGAGCGTTTTGGTCGTTGGTGTCGCCTCGCCCGATGTTGATGTAGATCGCACCGGGCTTGATCTTATTAATTCGCTCGGCATCAAAAAATCGCGTAGTCGACGCGGATGCGGGGAGGATATTGATGACGATCTGGGCTTGGGTCAGGTGACTATCGATTTGGTCGATGGGAAGGGTCGGGCAATTTTCGTCGCCGCGCACAGAGCGTCGAAACGCGGTGATGTCCAGTTTGTAGGGTGAAAGCAGCTCGACGACCCGCCTGGCGATCGCACCGTAGCCGACGATGAGGGTTTTTTGCCCATCAAGCAGAAACGACTTGCTGCGGATGGGCAGATAGTCCCATTTGGCGTTGGGCTGGTCAATCGCGGTCTGCGGGATCGCCCGAGCCAGCGAAAGCAGCATCGCGACGACATGCTGGGCGCACGGTTCGTCATAAAGGGACGAGGCGTTGCAGAAAACGATATTCTTGGCCCTTAGGGCGTCAAAAGTGGCCGGTTGGTCGTATCGGGTGTAGCCGGCGCTGGTCAGTTGCACCCATTTGACTCGGGCGGATTCGAGAATGTCCTGCACATGCGGCTGACCATAGAGGATATCCGCCTCGGCGGTCGCAGGATCGCGTCCGCCGCCGACCAGATTGGACTTGGAAGCCCCGGATGCGAACAGAATGCGGTGTGGGGCGGCGTACTTTTGGAGCAAATCGGCAGACTCAGAGCCAAAATGCTGGTTCGTCCAGATGGTCAGTGGGTTCATGGTGTATAACGACTTACCGCGATTCGTGGGCAAAATCCAGTGTCGTGGGGCGTGACATTTTGTAACCATGTGGGGATGATTGACATTAGGTTCATCCGATTTACAATGCTCCGCCCTAACGCTCGCGGTATGCGCCGCAGCGTTGTTCGTTTACAGACATCTGTCAAGCGGGCAATGCGTGTTGCAGGACGCGGGCGCGGGTGTAGTGCTGGTGTAGCTCAGTGGTAGAGCGCGTCCTTGGTAAGGACGAGGTCAAGAGTTCAACCCTCTTCACCAGCTTGTTTGGAAGCATTTGCGATTTTGGATTTGCGATGTGCGATTTAATCGGCCGAATGGCGGCCGGTCGCTCAGATCGCAAATCGCAAATCGAAAATCGAAAATCCTGTTGGAGGTTTCGCAATGGCTAAGAGTGTATTCGAACGTAAAAAGCCACACGTCAACGTGGGCACCATCGGTCACATCGACCATGGCAAGACAACCCTGACCGCCGCTCTGTCGGCACGGTCGCAGGCCAAGTACGGCACTGCCGCCAAGAACTATAAGGATATCGCCAAGGGCGGTATTGACCGCGACGCGACCAAGACCGTCACGATCGCCGCGGCGCACGTGGAATACGAATCCGAAATTCGCCACTACGCCCACGTCGACTGTCCCGGCCACGCGGACTATATCAAGAACATGATCACCGGTGCCGCCCAGATGGACGGCGCGATCCTGGTCGTGTCTGCTGCCGACGGCCCGATGCCCCAGACCCGCGAGCACATCCTGCTCGCCCGTCAGGTCGGTGTGCCCAAGATCGTCGTCTTCTTGAACAAGATCGACCTGGTCGACGATGCCGAACTGCTCGACCTCGTCGAGATGGAAGTTCGCGAACTGCTGACCAAGTACGGCTTCCCCGGCGACGACACCCCGATCATCAAGGGTTCCAGCAAGCCCGCTCTGGACAACCCCGGCGACGACAAAGCCAATGCCCCGATCGACGAATTGGTCAAGGCACTGGATGAGTACGTCCCGATGCCCGAGCGCGAGATCGACAAGCCCTTCCTGATGCCCATCGAAGACGTCTTCAGCATCAAGGGTCGTGGTACCGTCGTGACCGGCCGTATCGAGCGTGGCCAGGTGAAGATGGGTGAGAACGTCGAAATCATCGGCTTCACACCCAACAAGAGCACCGTCGTCACCGGTATCGAGCAGTTCAACAAGACCATGGACGTGGGTATCGCCGGCGACAACGCGGGCGTGCTGCTGCGTGGTATCGAAAAGACCGACGTCGAGCGTGGCCAGGTTCTGGCGGCACCGAAGTCGATCACCCCGCACAAGAAGTTCCAGGCCGAAGTGTATGTGCTGACCAAGGAAGAGGGCGGTCGTTCGACCCCGTTCTTCTCCGGTTATCGCCCGCAGTTCTACTTCCGCACCACCGACGTGACCGGCAGCACCAAGCTGCTCGGTGGCGCCGAAATGTGCATGCCCGGCGACAACGTCTCGATCGAAGTCGAGCTGATGGCGCCGATCGCGATGGAAGAAAAGCTGCGTTTCGCGATTCGCGAAGGTGGCAAGACCGTCGGTTCTGGCGTTGTGACCAAGATTCTTGAGTAGTATTTGGGAGTGGGCAGTGGGCGGTGGGCAGTGGGCAGTGATGCCGAAACTGCCCACTGCCTACTGCCAACTGCCCACTGAGGTTGATCATGGCTAAAGAAAATCGCGAAATGGTGTGGCTGCAATGCACCGAAACC
>JBGSMH010000669.1:0-2599 GCA_041740275.1 Phycisphaerae bacterium | reverse complement strand
CATTCGCGTCATAGTAGGTCGGATAACTTTCGTGGCCGGGACGGAAGTAAAAAATCTTTCCCGCGCCGCGTGTCCAGGTCAGCCCGCTGCGGAAGACCTCTCCGCCGGTGAACCAACTGATCAGGAGGGTTTCATCCGGTTCGGGCACGTCGAAAAATTCGCCGTACATTTCTTCTTTGGGGAGGGTGAAGTGATCGTCGATGCCCGCCAGGATGGGGTGGCCGGGCTTGGTGATCCAGAGAATCTCACGATCATTGCTTTCCCGCCACTTCAGGTTGCAGGTCGTTCCCATGAGACGCTTGAATATCTTGGCGTGATGTCCGCTGTGCAGGACGATCAGGCCCATTCCCGCCAGCACGCGTTTTTGAACGCGATCGACGATCGCGTCCTCCACCCGTTGATGGGCACCGTGTCCCCACCAGATCATTACATCGGTGGCATCGCAGACCGCCTGGGTCAGGCCGTGTTCGGGTTCATCGAGTGTGGCGGTCCCGACATCCAGACCTGGCTGGGTTCGCAAGTGCTTGGCGATCGCACCGTGAATGCCGTCGGGATAGACATCGCGGATGTTCTGATGCTCTTTTTCGTGGACGTATTCGTGCCAGACAGTGACGCGGATGGGCATAGGCTTCCTTGTGAAAATCAAAGAAGGGATTGTAGCCGCATCAAAGCGATCGCTCCAATGCGGCAAAATGCCATCACGCTAATGATTTTTCACGAATGCCCGGCGGAGCCCGGTCAGGCGCTCTTCTTTTGCAGCGGGGTGACGCCGAACAGGTGCTTGCGGCCAGCGACGACTTCTTCGTCGATGACGTACTTGCTCCCCGGTGCTTGATCGGGCAACTGGTACATCACATCCAGCATCATCTCTTCACACACCGCTCGCAACGCTCGCGCACCGGTGTCGCGCTTCAGTGCCCGCTGTGCGATGGCGCGAAGCGCGCCTTCGGTGAACTCCAGCTCGTTGCCTTCCATGCGGAACAGACGCAAATACTGCTTGGTAATCGCGTTTTTCGGCTCCGTGAGGATGTTGACCAGTGTCTCGACATCCAGCGGCTCAAGTGTGCTGATCAAAGGCAGGCGGCCTATGAACTCGGGGATCATGCCGAACTCGACCAGGTCTTCCGGCTGAACCTGCCGAAGCACTTCGCCTTTGCTGTGCTCTTTGTCGGTGCTTTGCACTTCAGATCCGAAGCCGATCATGCGTTTTCCGAGGCGCTTCTTGATGATGTCATCAAGCCCGACGAACGTCCCGCCGCAGATGAAGAGGATCTGCGACGTGTCCATCTGGATGTACTGTTGTTCGGGGTGTTTTCTGCCGCCTTGCGGGGGGATGTTGGCGATCGTGCCTTCGAGCATCTTCAGCAGGGCTTGTTGCACGCCTTCGCCGGAGACGTCGCGGGTGATGCTGACGTTGCCGGAGGTCTTGGAGATTTTGTCGATCTCGTCGATGTAGACGATCCCGCGTTGAGCGGCCTCAAGATCGTAGTCGGCGGCCTGGAGGAGTCGGAGCAGGACGTTTTCCACGTCTTCACCGACATACCCGGCCTCGGTAAGTGTGGTGGCGTCGCCGATCGCAAACGGGACATTCAGCACGCGGGCGAGGGTGCGGGCGAGCAAGGTCTTGCCCGATCCGGTCGGACCGATCAGCAAAACGTTGGTTTTATCCAGTTCGACCGCATCTTCGCTGGCCGCACCGTCGGCCTGGGCCTGCTGCTGCACGCTCAGGCGCTTGTAGTGATTGTGGACCGCCACAGAAAGCGCTCGCTTGGGCAAAGTTTGTCCGACGACATAGGCGTCGAGAAACTCTTTGATCTGCCGCGGCGCGGGGATGGTGTTAAACAGCGGCTGGGCGGTGGACATCTTCCGCTTTTCCTGGCGGATGATGTTGTGCGCCAGATCAACGCAGTTTGAACAGATATAGACATCGGACGGGCCTTCGACCATGGGCCCGACATCGCGCGAGGATTTACCACAGAAGGAACAGGTGGTGATGCGTCGGCCTCTGAAGCCGCCCGCGGGGGGCATTCCGCTTCCGCCTCCACCGCCACCGCTACCACCACTTCCGCCTGGGGGTAGATTTCCGCCGCCGTTACCGCGATTGATTCCGTTGGCCATGAGAAGACGCCTTCGCTTATCGGAGTTTCAACTTCAATATCTTGGAGGAACAACCATCGTCGCCGACGCCTCCGGACCTAGTTCAATATCGAACCGCGATGGGTCGGTACTTAACCAAGCCTTTATAAGATTGAAGTGATAATAACCCTCATTCAAGGCAGATGGTATGTCAAAATCCCCGCCGATAAAACGTGACGATTTGAGGCGTCAGGCACTGGGGGATTTCCTGATAAGTTTGTCCTGAGCAGACCCACAGCAGACACCATGCGGAAATCAATCCTCCAAATGGAGCAAGAATCCGCGTTTACCCGCGATTATCTGCGGCTCAGCGAAAAATCTACCGGCCGCCCAAGCCTCGACCCGTCAGGGCGCGGGCGATGGTCGCGGGGCTATTGGGCACCGAACCCCCGCCATGATGATCGACCAGTTCCGCACTCAATCGCCGCCCGCTGTTTTCCACCGGCGGCTTGCCAATCACCCC
>JBGSMH010000668.1:0-15908 GCA_041740275.1 Phycisphaerae bacterium | reverse complement strand
GCGCACAGTTGCGGGATCAGAAACCGTCTGCTGCGCCCAAGCCGGGCACGACCAGAGCAGTAGGGCGATCAGGATCGGTATGACTTGCTGACTGGATATCATCGGATTTCCCTTCTCCGGCATCAATCGGCCGTTTTGGAGAGTCGGGTGTATTCGACCAACGCGCGGTACTTGGGCGTGTCGGCGGGATCCTGACCGGTTTTGTCCATCGCACCCCACATCTGGCGGGGCGGGCCTGTGCCGACGTGGACGTAATGGCAGAACACGCCATCCATGTAGTTGTCCATCTGGTCGAGGTAATACATGTAACTGTCATACATCCGCTGATCGCGGTTTGGGATGACCGACCCATCGAGGACATGCTGACCCCCCTCGTAGGCGATGAGCTTGATGCCCAACGGCTTGAGAATCTCGGCGTGGCGTTTGACGCTGGGGACGACACGTTGGTCGATGTCTTCCTTCAACTTGGCGAAGACATCCGGGTCATTGCCGCTGACTTTGTGCCCGAAATAGGGAGCGACGGCGTAAGCATCGACCTTGATTGCGTTAGGATTGACGGTCTTGTCCTTTAGGCACGCCAGATGGTGATTAACCACGGCACTGTTGCCGGTCTGTCCAGCCAGTACCGTGACGAGCCGCTTACGATCCTCGCCTTGGAAGACCTTTTCAAAATTCCCAAAGTGACGAACGGCGGCGTATACATGATATGCCCAGCCGAGATAGTACTTATTCTCGCCCGGCTTCATGTTCTGGCCGGGGAGATTAAGTTTGGTTCCCTCATCGATGCAATACTGCGTCTGGCTGAAAGACCCGTTCCACGTTTCATTGGAGTATTCGACGTACACCTTCAGGCCGGGCTTCAGTTCCTTCTTGATCAACTCTGCCAATTCACGCGAGTAATCCCATTCGGCTTTGGCGGGCGTGCAGACCCACATGTCGGCATCAAGGCGGTTGCAGAGGTCGATCATCCACTCGTACGCCACCTCGGGTGACTGTTTCGGATCATCCTTCTTCTTTCGCTCAGAAAACTTAACGCGTGGCGACTTGTTGGTCTTGTCCCAGTCCATGAAACGCAGCACTTTGTAAGGGGCCAGCTCCTTGAGAAACTGCGGGTTCCACGGATTATCGCCGGTGACGTGGTCGCGACCCTCGGCAAAGACATCCTTGGCGTCGTGCCATGAGATGGCCCAGAAATTGGTGCCCAGCGGCATCTTGGCGATCGATCGGGGGACGATGATCAGCATCACGACCAGGCAAAGCAAATAGCGCATCGGTAATTTTTCCTGTCTGAGTTATTTGATTTCAACTGTCTTGAGGTCGATCTGGCCTTCGAGCAGCTCGATGCGAACAGCATGTACGCTCTGGGTGAGGAAGAGCTTCATGGACACCGCGCTGCCTGCAGCCCCTTCGGCGATCGCCTGGCTGTCATTGACAATTAGGCGGACCTTGCCGGTGCCGGTCGAATTGGCGGTGATCGTATACTCGCCGGCCTTGGGGGTGCTGAAGACGAAGCCCTTCCACATGCCCGTTGTCGTCATCGATTCGGTGTCTGCTTCGTAAGCGTTATCCGATTCAAAGGGGTGATCCCAGCCGTTGAATGTGCTGCCGGGGATGCTTTGGTAGTGCTTATCCTTGAGTGGTGAGAAGGTGAGCGGTGCTGGGACTGGTCCCTTGGGTTCAAGCACCCAAGTGTGTGCCCGATCGATCGCTGCCGCCCACGGCATGTAGGTTTCGGCCTTGTGGATGTATTTGTAGTCAAATCCGGGGTAGTAGTAGAACGCGTTCGCGCCGCCGTAGCTGTGCCAGAAGTGTGCCCACTGGTTGTCGGCGACCTTGCTGAGGGGGTGGTACCACTTAAACTGATCGGCGTACATTAGGTTGCCGCCGCCCCAGTCGCCGCCGGCGCTGGTGCCGCCTTCGTAGGCGTAAGGCACGACGCCCCAGTTCTGGGCCATGGCGGTAGTGAGCTGTGCGACCATCGCGAATCGCCCGTCGGTCTGCCCGGTCGCGGCACCGGATCCGAGGAAGTTCTTCGCGGTTTCCCCACCGGCGAAATCCTGAATGTCGCCGAGGTGCATCGCGTAGAAGTAGGCGATACGTGCGAGGTCTTTGTCCTCGGCTTCGATCGTGAGTGTGTACTCACCCGGTTCCAGATGCAGATATCGTGTGCCCCACTGAAACACTCCTCCGGAAGGTTTGCGACTCACGCCCATGCGTGCGGTCCAGATGCTGTTGTCATCGATGCGCACTCGGAAAGGCAGGTCTCCATCGCGCTTGCCCGAATTGGTGCTGGAATGGCCCGTGAAGACCAGCGCGTATTCGCTCGCCTTCTCGATCTTGAACTTCTGGCTGATCTTGCCAGTGCCGGCGATGAACGCGAGTTGCCGACCGCTGCGGTGGTACTCGGGGACGAAGCCCTTGCCCTTGCCGCCTTCGGGCCAGGTCGGATCGACCAGCGGGTCGGCCGGGGCGAGCTTGATGCCGTCGCCGCCTTCGGTCGCAAAACTGTACTGGAAGGTGGGCAACGGAAAGCCGGTTCCTGCGCCTGAGATTAGCTTGATGTCTTTGGCGTCGACGCCGCGCTGGCCGACTTGCGCCTTGGCGATCATGATCGCGCCGTCGATCGTGAGTCCGGGGCCCGCTTCCAGCTTGGTTTCGCCGCCGGAGATGGTTGTGCCGGGTGTGGCGTTGGTGAGGATCAGGTACGACTTTCCCGCTTCCAGCTTCCAAACGCCGACGCGCGAAGAGTCGGTCGTCGCCCATCCACAATACTCCAGCGGACTGTATACGATATCGCCAGCCTTGGTTCCCTTGAACTCGGCAGCGGCGTGCTTGGTGGCATTGATGGGTTCGCCATCGGGCGTGCAGATGTTGACAAAGGTCCGTCCTTTGTCCCCTTCGACGACTCGGCGACCGACTTGGTAAGCATGTACATCGCGGTCGCCGACAGTGACGCGATAGCCGACGACGGTATCGCCTTCAACCTTGAAATTTGACGCTGCCCCGGCGACGGATTCGGGTTTGAACGCCAGATGCCGCGGGGCCTGATTATCGATGACGCCAGCGTTGCCTTCGAAGGTCCACGCGCCACCTTCGGGCCGAAGTGCGGCTTTGCCGTTGGCGAGATCGTATGACTCGAAATTGCCGTCTTTGAGATACTCGACATCGCTGACCATGAAATTGTTGGTCGTGCCGTAGTAGACCGCCGGGCCCGCACCCCAGAGGATCGCGCTGACAGGACGGGGTTCGGCGACGAACTTCGGGTTGTTGTAATAGTCATGGATGAACTGAAGCATGCCGTTCTGGAACCAGCGTTCGTACTGACCGAAGAGCATGACGCGGACGCGATCGCCCATCTGAGCGTCGCCGAACACGCCGCGCATCGCATCGCTCATCATTACCGTCCGATAGGCGTGATAGCGCATGACGCCGAACTGCTTGTCTTCGCCGGCGCGACCGTCGAAGTTGAGCACCTTCCAGACAGGGTTGTTGTCTTTGCGATAGATCTCGCGGTCGTAACGCTTTGTCCACTCGCGCGGCTGGATGCCAGACCAGCCCATCTCGTTGCCATGCTCGAGATACAGCCGCAGATTCGGACTCAATGGCGGCCAGACAGGGTTGGGCGTGGGCTTGGTGTAGGGTTCCTTGCCGTCCGAGCCGTACTGCATCATCAGCGCGAGCTTGTGCATGAATTCGGCGTCGCAGCTATCGCTGTAGTTGAGGTGAAGGTCGCGGCCAAGTTCATTGGCAACGAGGATCAGCCTTTCATACGCGATGTCGGCGCGCCATTTCTGACCCAGAATCTTGGAGTAGGTGGGGAGTGTACGTTCCTCCCATTTCTCGATTTCATTCAGACCGGTCCGTTGGACGCGGAAGCTGAACACGGGAAGGAAAGCGTCGCGGGCTTCCTGGTGGACCATTTCACCCGGCTCGTGCGGGATCTTGCCGTTGACCTGTCGCGGGAGCATGACGGACAGGTGGGTGACGCCGCTACCGACCGGTGCATCGGGGGATCGCTGTGTTTCAAACATCTCGATCACGGAATTGGTGGTTTCTCCGTCGTTGCCCGGCGGCATGTCGATCATCACTTGGGTGCGATTTGTCTTTTGATCGTAACCTTTGCCCTTGGGCAACTCTCGATCAAACGTTTCATCGCCGACGATGAACTTACCCGGCAGCCGGACGCGCGCCATGCCGTTGAAACTCACCAACATACGACCGGCCTGATGGGCGTAACCCTGCAGTAGCGCGTAGCGGAAGTCTTGCGTCGGCCAGCCGTTCTCGTCAACTTGTGTTCCTTGTGCGGCGGCGCTATTGGGGTCGACACCGTTAAATGCGTTGAGATCCGCCAGGGTCTCGACGTACATGAAGTGGATACTGTTGCCCGACACATAGTCAACGATTTCTTCTGGCGTGCTGGGGCTGCTCCAGCGGAGGTCGCAGATGGCCTCGCCGGTGAGATCGGCATACTCGATCTGGACTTCATAGGGCTGGTTGGGCTTGAGCGCGATTTCAGCGGTGTCGGTACGCCGCTGATGTGGTTCCCACGCATCGATCAGCGTTTGCCACTGCTCGGTGCCGACCGGGCGGACGCGCAGCCGGGCCCGTTCATCACTGGTGAGTTTTAGGGTGTAGGTTTCTGCGAACCGTGCGATGATTTTGCCGCTCCAGCGTGCCGAGAAGTTGTCGGTCGGGAAATCGCGAACGCTCTCGGCGCGAACGCCCAGCACCGGCCGCCAGTCGCGCCAGTCGAAACTGATGCGAATATCGGAGCGCGTGTACGCGGGTGTGCCCTTCAGGTCCGGATTTGCGAAATATTCAGCCTTCCACGCCGGGTAAATCACGCCGCCACCCTGGGGCATGTGGTTTCGGGGGGCTTTGATTGCCTGAGCACTTGAAATTGACGCAATCAACGCAACGCTGGCGATGCCAGCCAGACCGAACTTGAATAGCATGGGTGGACTCCTTCAACGCCAGATTGTGACAACGCGATTCCGCGATCGCGCTTGACTTATTGATTACCGATGAACTGCCGACGCGCTGATGCTGAGAATGCGCATCGGTTGTTCCAGAACGCGCAGACACAGGATTCATCGCAGATCGTACTGCACGAACACAACGGCGCCCGGCCAGACGATTTCCATGCCGTGGTGTCCTCCCTTGTCGGTTTCGATCGTGTTGACCCCGGATTTGATCGCCGCGACGGGGATTTCAAACCACGGACCCTTGAAACGCTCAAATGGCGTCTGGTTGACCCAGCCACCTTTGTCATCGTTTCCGCCCCACGAGCGGAACATTACCCGCGCCGATTTGGCTTTGCTCAAGTCGCCGCGGACCTCGAACTTCTGTCCCATTCGACCTTTGCGGGTCACCCACCCCTGTGGGACGTTGAACGGCTGACACATCTCAACCGAATAGCCCACCCGGACGAGCCTTATACGGCGGATTTCGGGCGTCATATAGACCATGCCGTCTTGTGTTACCACGCGGGCCGCGATGTGCATCGGTTCGACCTGATCGGGAATCCAACGCGTATCCCATGTCACACCGAACGGCGCGGTGGCAGACGTACCGATATGTCCGTAGAGGCCGGGCTCTTCGAACGCCTGATAACGGTACTGCCATTCGCGAAAGACCCCATCGCTGTCGTGATCGAAGTCCAGATACTGCCCGACATATTCAACTCTGGCCACCTGTTCCGCACCGGCGGTGATCTGGACCCCAAGGTCGGCACTCAAACCGATCTCGCCATCCTCAACAACACCGGTAACAGTCCCTTGGACGTGGGGCTTATCCTTACCGTAGTAGATGCGAAGTACGACGCTGTAGACGATGTTCTGCTGCCATCCGCCTTCCTTGGGCAAACGTGGAGGCGGGTCGATGCGGAACTTGATCTGGTTCTGCCCGCCTTTCAGATGAGCCATCGGCACTTGAACGGTCGGGTAAGGCCATTGCATATAGCCGGCGACCGGTTCGGGGACCGTGTCGGACACGGGAAGCCGGAGATACTCGTTGTCGTTGAATGCGATCGCGAGCCCAGTCGTGCCCGAATGGCACTGGTCGTAGCCGACGACGACTTCGGCACGCGTTGCGCCTTCAAGATCGACTTCGTACGGCTTGCCCTCGGGTGAGCGGTTCGTCGCCAGAATGAGGTTCTTGCCCCAGTTCGATCCACCCCATTCCGGTCTTTCGCCAACGCGCCACATTGTGGTGGCCATGTTGTACTCGCGAAAAACATCACCGGGGCGTGGGTGGGCGTGGGCTATGCCTGAAACTGAGAGTAGCGTTGCCAAAAATGTGATCAGTATTCGAAGTGGCATTGGATCGGGTCCTCAAAATCAGACAGATGATGGGCAGTAGTGGGCTACGATTTGTCGGAGGGTGCGCTCGATTCCATCGACTGCCGACAGACCGATGGCGAGCCGTGCGGGCGTTTCGGTCAGTTGCTTCCAACCCGGTCCTCCCGAAAGTCGGCGACCAAAGCCAAAGACGGTCATCGATTGCTCCATCGACCAGTACGAATCGGTCAGGCCCGCTTCACGCGACGTCAGATCCAAAAGGAATAGCGCATAGGGGCTGCGTGGTGCGGCAAACCAGATCCACCGCGGCTCAGGTAGCCGCGTCTCCCAGCGATCGTCACATCGACGTGTCACACCCGCGCTGTCGACGCAATAGGCTTGTGACTCGTCATACTCGCCGCCGGGCGTGCCTTCATAGAGGATCCAGTGTGGACGCGCAGCGGTGTGAAGCGTCATCAGGGCGTGGTCGGGATGAAACACCCAGTCGGCAGACCATTCGCCGTCGGTGGATCGCGTGGCGATGCGAATATCACCGGGTTTCGCAATCAATTCGGAGTCACACATCGTCCCGCCCGGGTGAAAGCCCGCGCTGGGGTGAACCAGATTGGGAATACCGCGATATTCGCCCCGCGCACCGTCGCCCGGACGATAGCTGATCCAATCGCGACCATCAGGGTCGATCATCGACGCAAACCCGCCGCCAAACTGGTGATAGACGTAATCGCACATGGGTGTACGAATTCGATACGCGGGTTGTCCCAGGTAGTTGTCGATGGCCTCGGACTTAACCGTTACCGCGTTGGGTTGATACACGTCGGCCTCCGCACATACAAAAGAAGAGAAATCCATGATCCTGATCTTCCGCCGCATCGTCGAGATCATTTCGCGCATTGGTCATGTCGAAATACGCACCGACTGCGACCGTTGTCGTGGGGAAAGTGTGCTGGCATGGGCTCCTACGTCAGTTTGATGCCAAGTGACTCAGCCACCTGTCGCAACAGTTGGACACTCGCTTTGGCTTCTTCGGGCGTTGCCACATGCTCAAGAATGACCCAACTGTCCGCCGGGGTATGAGGGGCGATCCGATTTAGAAAATCAGCCCAATCTGTCGGACCGCTGCCAAGCGGCGCGAGCCCGGCGTGGAGAAGAAAGCCGTCGGCTAGCGCGACTTCCTTAATATGTACGAGGCCTGCGTGTGGTCCGAGTTTGTCACACAGGTCAGCCACGAGTGAGGCGGGGTCGATTAGGTCTTCAAAACGATACAGGCTCGTCGGATCGAGATTCGCGCGAAGGGACCGTGACGGCAGACGTGCCTTGAGTTTTAGAAACGCATCAGCACTGCCGATCACGCACTTGAGGTATGGTTCAATGGAGAGAATTGCCCCGTACTGTTCCGCCAGTGATACGAGTGGCTCGAGATGGCGGGCGAACTCGTCAATCGCGTCTTCGCCAAAGTTACGCCGATCGACCCCACCGAAGGTGGACCGGTGGTAGTTACCGCCGCTGATGACGATATAGGGACAGCCAGTCTTGGCGGCGAGGGGAATGATCTGTTCGAGAATGGCTTGTTGCTTTTCTTGTCCGGCGACATCGGGTGAAAGCGGGTTGAACCCAAAAGCACCAATTTGGCAAGGCTGGAGCGAGCGTTCCCGAAGCGGCGCCAGAGTCGACTCAATGCCTGTGTTTGCCAGCATTTCAGCGTTGATCGGCACCCCGCGGATGCCAAATCGGCTGGCGACGTCGTGGGTGTGTTTTCCGGCTTCAATTCCGAAGTTCATGTTCGCTCCGATGGAAGTCGCTGCACGATGACTCGCTTGCCTGTGCGTGCCGACTCGCGAATCGCATCCGCGACGGCAACGGTACGGACACCGTCGGTTGGGGTGGCGGCGGGGGATCGATTGTCCCGAACACACGCAAGGAAATGTGACAGCGCGTGGGTGTAGCGCGTGTTGGCCAGTGACTCAGGCAAGGTCAGCAACGATTGGACTTCATTCGCTTGGCGAAAGCTCCAACGCAATTCGCGCCAGGTGTGTTGTTCGCCGATCAGTTCTGCCTGACCGTTCTGGGTATATGCGGTGAGTCGGGGATAGTCCTGGAATGCTTTCGAACCGACGCCGCCCAACGTGAGGGTGGCGGTGGTACCTGTGTCGAACCGGATTGTGATGCTGGCCGCGTTGTCGCCGGGTGAATCTCCGCAGCGAGATGTCTCGGCATAGACGTACTCGGGCTCGCCCGCCAATGCGCAGACTAAATCGATCAGGTGCCCCGAGTTTTCGTTGAAGAACCCGTTGCCGCCATCCGGCTTCCAAAGCCACCAATCCGCTTTTGGCCACCAATCAAAAACGTATTGGGCGTTGATCATCCAAGGCCGCCCCAGATCGCCGCGGATCAATTCGATCAGTTTCTGCACCGCCGGGTGAAAGCGGAAGCTGAAGCCGCACATCACCGGCTTTTTGGATCGAGACGCCAGGTCGTGCAGCAGTTGTGCGTGTGCAAAATCGGATGCCCACGGTTTCTCAACCCAGATGGCGATATCCCGTTCGATCGCGGCCCGCATGAGTGACTCGCGTGATGCGGGTGCGGTACAGATCAGCACGGCGTCGAGCAGTTCGCGATGCAGCATTCCCATCGCGTCGCGATAGCCGTTGGACGCGTACTTTGCCACAACCGAGTCAAATTTCGATTGAGCGCAACTTCGATCCGCAAATGCGACCAGTCGTGCGTCCGGCACATTCGCAAGCGAACGTATCAGGTGCATGCCGAAGTTGAGGCCGACAATGCCGATGCGGATAGGGTCGCTCATGTTTCACCGATTTCCCGATGTGGCTGGACTCCTGAAGGGGAACGCGCCCAGATCCGCTCGCGACCCGTCTGGATCGCGGTAGGCCGGATCTGGGCTGCCAGCGTCAATTGCTGGGCTGGTGCGTTTCAGATGGAACCTGACGTTTCCCGCATCGACATATTCGGGGTCGGCTACCAGCAGCGGATCACCTTTGACAGGAGTTTGTTTGCCGTCGCCTTCTGGCCAGACGTCGACGAGATTGTGGTCGATCAAAATATTGGTTGCGACCCTATCCTGCCCGGCGGTGGCGATGGCAAACTGTTTGGTGCGGGTGACGATATTGTTGCGGACGATCACGTCCTTCACCCGTTGTCCTTGTACGAAGATTCCGAAGCCGCAATTGTCGAGGGTGTTGTGTTCGATGCGAATGTCGGTCTTGCGGGCCTCGCCTCGGGTTTCGCCAAAGTTGGTGATGTGGATGCCGTGGGCCTGCATATCGTAGGCGAGGTTATGGTGGACGTGGATAGCGCGGGCATCGGTCCCGCTTTCGGTTGAGATCTTATAGCCGCCGTAACTGGAGTGCATGACGTTGTGGTCGACTTCGATCTCAAAGACCGGGTGGTTCCAGCCGTCGACGTAAATACTGCCGGTACGGTAAACGTAGTTGTGATGGATGCGTCCGCGCCGGACCGGACCCTTGGCGTCAATCGATTCTTTGTCGCCGTAACCGATCTCGTTATAGGCATATTCGAAGTCCGCGATGCCGCCGGCGTCGAGGCATTCGTCGCCACCACGCTTGTCGACTTTGTTGAAGCGGATATTGGCCGATCGGGCACAGGTTTCGAGCAGGATGTTGCCGATCGCCCGCACGAATCGCATCGACTCGGGCTGTTCGCCGCGCCAGGCACCGATGCCGGAATTGGAGGTGAAGAAGACGATGTTGTGAAGCAGATCCAGATGCTGTGCGTTTCCCTTGACTGCAATGCCTTCGCAGGAACTATTGATGACCGTCAGATTCTGAATGCGCAGGTAACTGATGTCGACGGCAGTGATCACGCCCTGGCGGCTATCTTTGTCGATGACCAGGTCCTGACCGTCGAGCACTGCGGTCTCTCCAGGATAGCCACTGAGCGTCACCCACTTGCCTTCAACGCCCGAACGAGACGGTACGATCATCTTGTTCACGCGGTACGTTCCCTCTCGAAGGTAGACCGTGTCGCCCGGTTGGAGTCGATCGACGACATGTTCGATGTTTTTCCACGGCCTTTCAAAGCTTCCATCAGCGGTATCGTCACCTGTGGACGATATGAAACGGGTCGTGCCACTCGGTGAGGTTGTTCGTGTTGCTATTGCAAGAATGGCGGCGGTTCCGTAGTCGACGCCTTCGTCATTTGCCCCTATCGCGGTGATCACGCGAATCGACTGGTCGGGACGCGGGTTTGCCCAGGTCATGTGATAAGTGGCTCGAACGCGTCCTTGCTCGGTCGGATCCTGCACCTCGCACGCGACACTCGCCCACCCGAGTGGGCCGAGGATGCCATCTTCGGGATCGTAGCTGCGGCGGTCCCAGGTGTGAATCGCTTCGGCAAATCGGACGCGGATCGGGACCACCACGCCGTCCTCATATGTGACGTCGTACCGAAACACGGTTGGGCGATCAGGGAATATCGCACGGTTCTTCCTTGCTTCAGTGCGTGCTTCGCGCCACTTCTGCACGCCGGGTCCGGGCGAGAGTGTGTGGAGAAAATGCACATAGCTTGCGCGGCGGTTGATAGCGATGTTGATGCGGTCGCCTTGTGCTCCAGTGCGGAGCATGAACGCCGACGGTTTTCCGCCTTCACCCAGGATTTTCCACGTTATTTCGTCCAGCGGACGTTCGCCCGGCGCGATCGCGGACCATGCCGAACCGGCGGCATCGAAATGGAAAGGAGCGGTCTGGCCAAGTGGCTGAGGAGTTCCCTCTATTGCGGCCGGTTCGCTTGGCGGGGCAACCGCGTTGGCCTGGCAGCAGGCCACCAATACGAACACCAGGATTGTGGGTAAGGCGGTCATGCTGGTCATGTCTGTTCCTGTTCGGGTGCTTCGGATCAATCGCCTGCGGGCGTGCGGCGCAGGCACGCGTGGTGCTGGTCATGTCGTAACGCTTGCCTGTCCGGGACGATTCCAGCGCCCCGTACATCATCTCGGTGATGTGCCGACCCCAGTCGACGTTGAGCAATGGCTCGCGGTTTTGGAGGATGCAGTCAACAATGTGGCGTGTCGACTCGTGGTAGTAATTGAACGACCCCGGCGACGGCTTGGGCCATTTGTACGGGACCTTCGGGCCGGGGGTCTCCGGTTTTTTGGGCATGTGCCACCAGCCGTTTTCGTCGGCTTCGGGGAGCAGATCGCGGCGTTTGGTGATGATCGACCCGCCATGGCCGCCGCCGGAGACGTAGTTGCCATCCGTGCCATAGATCTCCAGTCCATGCCCACCCGTGCCGGGCAATACCGGGTGAAACGCCCGGCCGACATGAAACACGCCGATCGCGCCCGAATCCATCTCGTACAGGCAATACACATTGTCCGGTGCGCCCATCGTCACCTGCTGGGTACGCGGCAGATCAAGCACCACATCCCAATAGTTGCAGTCGTCCGGGTCGGTCGCGTTTTGTAGGAACTTGTTGTACTCGCTGTCAGGCACAATCGATCGATTCGGCACGGAGATCTTCGCCATCGCCGTCACGCGTCGACAGTCGCCCAGGAGCGTGACGATCCGCGATGGGGCGTAGGGGAAGTCGAACAGCATCCCGCCTGAGTCTTCGGAATAGAACGCCGCGAGGCCATACGGATTGCCGCCCAAGGAAGGCGAATAATTCGTCGGCACGCCCGGCATCAGGCTGAACCAGTAAGGCGCTCCGAGAACGCCACGATCGAGGATCGATCGCAGCATCGCCAGTTCCGGTACGAGCGGCGAGTCGCTTGAGGGCTCGACCAGGCATTTGACATTATGTTTGCGTACCGCATCCGCGATTCTGTTCGCATCCGTGATCGTCAAGGCCATCGGTTTCTGAATCAGCAGGTGCTTGCCCGCTTCGGCGGCGGCGAGGCTGAACGGCGCGTGCGTCCCCGGGCCAGTGAGGATCATCACCAGATCGATGTCCGACTTAGCGATCATCTCGTAGTAATCGGTATAAGTCTCTTTGGCACCAAAAAGCCGCACGCAAGCGTCGGTGCGGACCGGATCAGTATCGCAGACGGCGACCAACTCAGCGTCGGGCATTTCGCGGATGTAGGGCAGATAGTACGCCGTCGCCACCACACCGCAGCCGACAATACCGATGCGAACTTTGCCCGGATGGGAACCGTATTTCATTGGGTCTTCCTCACTCAAAGCCTGACGATACCGCGTGTGCAAACGCCAATCGTTCTGGTTGCCGTCCTGCAACAGCCTGCAATACAAGAAGCAAGTTGCACGCGGAAATCAACATCGTTGCGCGAATCGCCAGAGTTTTTGAGCAATTGGGTCAACTGCGCAAAAATGATGGTTTGATGCGCGATTCTTCAATCCCTGGGTCGCACCGCCCGATCGTTCAGAAGATGGCTGATGATCAGATCCCCCCTACGTCTCCGGTTCCGACCGTAAATCACTACGAAGCGGCTGTGTTAAATGTCAATTGAAGTTCATTGCCAATTTCGGGTTCCAGGCGGTGTTGGTCTTGATCATCTGGTTGAGGATGATCAGCAGCTTACGCATGGCGGCGGCTACTCACCGCCGAACCCTTCATCCGATCTCAGAGAATCGGGCGATTGCTCGTCGAGCGACTGCCGGTACCGAATACAACCCCGCATGAATTGCGGCCATTCCGGTACGACCGGCGGCGACTCCACCTGCTCCAATAGCAATTCCCACAGGCGCGGCTGATGCCAGCAGAGGTCATGCCCGCTCGCATCACGATGCGCGCGGATCGCCTCGCGAAGCCATCGAACTTCAGCAGTTAATTGCTCTCGCGACATTTCATCGAGATCGTCATCCATTTCGTAATCACGAGCCGCATAGCGTATTGCCATTGCGTGTCGGGGCGGCCAACGTGCAACTCTCGACCGCTAGTAAAGCATACGGCCACTGTGGTCTGCTCCAATGGCGGGCGGCGCCACGTCGTGCAGTTTAGCGAGGGTTGTCCTTGGTCTGCGAAATCTCCGATCCGACAATTCGATCGTCACTGACAACAAGCATCAAGGTTTGTCCGTTCGGCAGATCATAGTGCAAGAACGATCGCCCGCTTCCAGTGAGGCGGTCGGGATTTCCCAGACGTGTATGGATTGTATCGAAGACCGGGTCGGCGGGCAGTGTTCGGGCAGACGGAGTTGAAACGGGGGGACCACTGCAGCCCACGGCAGTGTTGACGAAGACGAGGAGGATGTTTCGCATGGGAATTTGCTCACGAGTGGTTCATCTGACCAATGTTTCGGACAGCATCTGGCATCGTGGGTCGGCAGTGTTCGGGGTGCCAAGAGTTGCGAATTTGGCCGTCCGCCGCGTCATGATAGGTGATGAGGAAGCTGAACGGCTTCGAAGATTCTCTATCGGTGGGCAGTCGCATCGCACGTCTACAGTGAGCCATCCCGGCTCGTGTTTCCTTCCTGAATCTCGAACGCAGCAAACCCCCAGCGCCACGGTCCTCGGTGGCGAGCGGTGTTGCTGCACGCACAACCTCCGGAGGACCCATGT
This sequence comes from Phycisphaerae bacterium, assembly GCA_041740275.1. GTDB lineage: Bacteria > Planctomycetota > Phycisphaerae > Tepidisphaerales > Tepidisphaeraceae > BPJO01. Next base: position 2,116 of record JBGSMH010000668.1, on the reverse strand, counting down.
CTTTGGTTTCAGATTCCCCGTGTCCCCGGCGACGACGGCAACGGCCGCCGCGGGTGAATGCGGATCGGTTGCAGGCGGCGAATGAGGCGATCGATCGGGTGGGCACAATGCCCATGCTCGCTCGGCTCGAACAACGCGAGCCTGAGGTGGCCGAGGTGGTGCTGGAGGAACTGACCGAACTCCAACACCAGCTCTACCGCATGGGCCTCTCGCCCAAGTCCCTTTCTCACTTCACCCGCCGGTTACGCCGGCTGTGCTGCACGATCGTCCTGGCGATGCGCCCAGATGTGGCGGCTTAAGTCCAATCTTCGTTCCCTTTATTCCTGATGAGGAGATCCCCATGAACACGCGTCTATTTGTACCCCTGTCCGCATCCAAATCGTAGCGAGAAATCACGTGTTCGACGACCTTCGCATCCCGATCGCCATGCAAGGCGAACGCTCATGTGGTATCGACATTGGCCAAGATGTTTGGATTGGCGCTGGAGCCAGAATACTTGTCGGCGTTACCATCGGTGATCATGCCGTCATCGCATCCGGCGCAGTAGCAACTCGCTCAGTACCCCCCCCTGTGCTGTTGTGTGCGGTGTGCCCGCCAAGCCGATTCGTTTTCGCGATGGCTTTCCTTCTTGTTCCAAGGACTACGATGAACCAGCTTATGACAATTGCCGCGCAGCGGCTCCGTGATCTTCCGGTTGAAAGGGCGTTGGCGAGGGCCAAGCTGCGCCATGCTCGAAGGATTCCGACTTTCACCTCGGCAGCGGAGCTTCGTAAGTTGTTCAGACTCGCAAAACGGGCTGGTTCGGCAGCACGTGTGCTCGAAATCGGCTCGTACCTCGGAGCCTCCACATGCCATATCGCCGCTGCCTTGGGACCACGCGCTGTACTCACGTGTGCCGACACTTGGAATAACGAAACAATGCCCGAGGGCGTACAAGACACCCACGCGTTGTTTTCCAGAAATGTCACTCCGGCTATGGATCGTATCCGCATCCCAGTCCCCCTTCATCGGTGACACACTCCGATTGCCTGACGATGAAATAGCCTGGCCGACTTCGTTCAAACGCAACGGCATCTTGTAGTGTTTTTGTAGCAGTCCGAACTGCAAAAGATTGGAGTTAGTAGCAATTGCTGAAGTCAAAATTTGCGATATGATGCAGGAAATCGAGTCGGAACGCGGTGTTTGCACCAGCCGGAAAGGTATCCTGTCCTCTCCGCTGACACACACCGCCCGCTGTTCTAAGTGTAGGAACAGCGGGCGTTTACATTTCTGGGGTGTCTCCGGAGCGGCCGATTTGTAGCGCTTTGTAGCGCAGGAGATCTCTGCGAGGCATTTGTGTCAGTCTCAACATCTGCCCGCTTGCGCGGGATTTTTCGTGTCGATCGCGTCACGGTGTATCAACGCGGTCGGGTCTGGTATCTACGATGCTTCGAGCAAAGCTAATTGCTGTAGGTCTGGGTGTGGCCAAATGCGTTAGCTAGTCGTCCGGTAGCGGTGTCAGGAAGATGTGCCGTAGACCATGCTCCCCGAGATGCTTTCGCAAAACGGAGGCGGCATTGAAGCCGATCAGCGCAACCCCGACCGCGAGGGTGGTGGCGATGGCGTGGTCGGCGTTTCCCTGGGCGATCGCCTGCTGGACTGCTTTGATAAACCCGCCGGCCTCGTGGCGTCCCTCAAAGCCCTTTTCGACCAGCAGCACGACAAACACGCATACGCTGTAAATCATCGTTCGCAACCCCACGTCCACCCACGCCGGTTGCCGCCGAACCCACGACCCCAGCGACACATACTCAAGCACCAAGACTACCTTTGCGACGATGAGGGCACCGATGATCGCCACCGACAGATGACGAAATCGGACGTCGTACTCGGCGAGGATCAACTCCTTGAGCAGGATCAACAGCCCAAACCATGCCGCAAAATATGCGGTCGTGAGGACGACAGCCTTAATCTCGCGCACGAGCTTCTGCTTCATGCTCATGTGGTCGCTCCTGATGCTGGTTTCGTGCTACTTCTGCTCCACCACCACTTTTTCGATCTTGCCGGTGAATGTGCTGGGCAGGCCGGGCTTGTAGTCGGGTGATACGTTGGTTTCGGCATCGATCCCCACGTCGGC
>JBGSMH010000667.1:0-5887 GCA_041740275.1 Phycisphaerae bacterium | reverse complement strand
AGAGAGGTGAGAAAACACCAGGAAAAACAGGGTGAAAATGCTTAAGCGAATGGCATTCAGAACCGACCCCGTTTATGTCGCAAGAACAAGAACTGACACCTTTTGTTTCGCCCCCTTTGTTTCGCCTAGGGCAATACTGCCACTCAACTACATGTGGAAAGGCAATCCGCGAAAACGTAGCGCAGCGATCACTCGGTTTCGGATTATCTGCTGTTTATCTTCGCTCAAAGTCTCGCCCTCAAACGGGGGTTCCCATTTTATTGGTGGCTCGAAATAGTACACATGGCCGCCAACTCCAGGCTCCTTATATATCTTTGCAGAATGCTGACCTTCAAAATATACCGCTTCGATTGGGGAATGGAGGTTGACGACGAAACCGTCTGAATGCGAAAACACTCCGTCATCAATCTCTGTAAACATGATCATCTCAAATGTTAAGCCCGACAAGAACAAGAACCGACCCTTTTACGTCGCTCGTTTATGTCGCTAACACTGCCTTCTCTAGTGCTGCGTACTGAGCCGGACGCGGCGCTAAAACTTGCTCGATTCCGCCGAATGTGTTTCGTTCTGCTACTCGCCGTGTCTTCCGATGGCGCGTTCACTCAGGCCGCGGCTGGCGACGCAGTAGGTGATGCTTCTTTCTGCGCCGCGCCGTCCGCCATACGCAGGTGAGAATCACCATGGCAATCGCCGCCATCGCCAGGGAGAATACGCCCGAAACGCCCGGCACCACTCTCTCGAGGCCACACATCCCGTTCATCGCCATGAGGCGCTGCTGAACTCCGGCCAGGGCCGGCGCTCCGTTGGTAATCTCAACCTGCAGGCGGTACTCGGCCGGGCCGCCACCGAAACCGCCCAACTCCACCTTGTTCTCGTGAACTGAGATACGATCAAGATCGATCGGATCGTCTATAAAAGCCTTGCCGTCTTCGAGCACGCACTTGACGGTACCCGTCAGGCCGCGCAGCAGTTCCTGGGCGGATGATTTCTCGTCAATGGAACGGTCCAGCCAGAGGATGTGTGACACGCCATGTGCAAGCGGAAACCGTTTGGGAACGGCAATCTCGTATTGGCCAGGCCGTGAGAAGTCCACGGAAACGGCCCCGAGTTCCGCCACTTCCGCCGCGTCGCATGCCGCCGATAAGCGTCTCCAATCTCGGGCAGCGTAGATGGCCCATATAAGCAGCGCCACGGCCACCAGCACGGCCACCGCCTGTCCAATCGACACCGGCCGGCCGACCTTGGCCGCGAATTTCGTCGAATCGGTTTCCGAATGTGGCGTTTCCAATCGTGGTGATTGTCGCTCGGTTGAACCGCTTTGCAAAGACCGAAGGCCACGGGATTTGGCGTGGGACGACGGCTAACGGGGTCGGTTCTCGTATTCATCGATCGGGCTCGGATTTCGGCCGTCTCGGGGTCGCGGAGGCTGGCCGTGAGGCCGAGTCTTGCGACGATTTGGCGGGCCCAGCCATCGGGCCAGAGCGTATTCCTTCGTGCTCCCTTCGTGACATCTTCGTGCCATCGTGAGCTCTGCGATTCCAGTATTTTGCCACATCCGGCTGGAACATTGGCAAACTAAAAAAACCGGTTCACCCGATTTTTACTTGCTTAATCGGTTGTCTATGCCCACAATATTGCCTTCGAGGTCATCCGACGCATCGCACGGTGCGAGGCGGATCGATTTTTGTTGTTTATACACTCAACGTTCGGGCACGGCCGTCGAGGAGTAATTTTGGCTTTCGGGTCTGCAACGCGGCAGGCCCGGGGCGTGTTTTTTCGGAGTTTCAGCCATCGCTACCAATTTTCGCCACAACGAGCAGATTCGCATCTCTCCCGTTCGCCTGATCGATGATAAAGATGAAATGTTGGGTATTATCCCGACCGCCGAAGCATTGCGCATGGCGCGCGATGCCCAACTCGATCTGGTCGAAGTCGCCCCCAATGCCCGCCCGCCCGTCTGCAAGATCCTCGATTACGGCAAGTGGCGTTACCAACAGCAGAAAAAAGAGCAGAAATCCCGCGCCCACTCCAAGGCCGGTCAGCTCAAGGAATTGAAGATCCGCACCGTCCGCATCGGCGAGCACGATCTGGGCATCAAGATCAACCACGCCCGCGATTTCCTCGAAGAAGGCAACAAGGTTCAATTTACGCTCCAGTTCCGTGGCCGCGAGATGGCGCACATTGACTTGGGCTACGGATTGTTCCGCACGGTCAAGGAAAAGCTGTATACGTGCAGCAAGGTCGAGCGTGACGCGAAGATGGAAGGCCGCCGCATGACGCTGGTGTTGCAGCCGGACCACAAGCCCGCCAAGGTCGACGAAAAGCCCGCCGGTCCTGCCAAGCCCGCTGGCAGCGGGTCGAGCCTGAATCTTCCCCCGCGTGCCGCGCCGGCCGCGCCCGCACCGCAGGCTGTGAAGGTCTAGGATCTGGCTCACCAAAAGCTGCGAGAGAATCGCCCGTTTTCCGGGCTAATTCCGCTTCATTATTGCTTTTGATGCTGGCACGCGCTTGAATACCGCATGAAAGCGCGTCTCCGCAATTGGCTGGAAAAACTCCGGTCCAGCTATTGGTTTGTGCCATCCACAATGCTGGTCGGTTCGGTGATAGTGGCATGGGGGGCAACCGCGCTGGATCGCAGTTCAATCATCCGCGACGGCCCCAAATCCATCTTTTATAACGGCGACATCGATAGCGCCCGATCTTTGCTCTCCACCGTCGGTGGGTCGGCGATCACGGTTGCGGGCGTCGTCTTTTCCATCACCATCGCGGCATTGACGATGGCATCCAGCCAATTCGGCCCAAGGCTGCTGCGAAACTTTATGCGCGATCGGGGGAATCAGTTTGTTCTGGGCACCTTTGTCGCGACTTACCTGTACTGTTTGATGGTCCAACGTTCGCTCAGTTCCGCCGAAGCCCCGCCCAATCTGGCCGTGTCGATCGGGTTGCTGTTGGGACTGGCCAGCCTGTGCGTGTTGATCTATTTCATTCACCATGTCGCGTTGTCGATCCAGGCCCCCACCCTGGTTGCCAGTGTCGGGAAGGAACTGCTGTCGGAGATCGACACGCTTTTTCCCGAGCACGTGGGGGAGGACCATCGACAAACCGAGGACCCCGAGGAGGTGCCAGAGTCACTTACGCCGCGCGGGGTTTCTGCAAAATCCAGTGGATACCTGCAGGCGGTGGAAAATGACGAACTGATGGAGATCGCCTGCAAGAATGACCTGATCGTCCGGCTACTCATCAAGCCCGGCCACTTCGTCACCGAAGGCCAAACCATCATGCAGGTCTACCCGCACACCGTGCCCGACAAAAAGATCGAGTTGCTCAATGACACACTGCTGATCAGCCGCTCGCGATCGCCGGAGCAGGATGTGGAGTATCTGATCCATCAGTTGGTTGAGATTTGCTTGCGGGCGCTATCGCCTTCGATTAATGACCCGTTTACCGCCAATACCTGCATCGATTGGCTGGGCGTGGCGATGTCGAAACTGGCGTGTCGCAAGATTCCATCGACGCATCGCTACGACGATGCACATCGGCTTCGGGTCATCGCGCCGCGTGTGACGTTCTCCGGTGCGATGTCGGCGGCGTTTAATCAGCCGAGGCAGGCGTCCGTAAAGCACGTTTCGGTGACGATCCGCATATTTGAAGCACTGGAAACCATCGCCAAACAGTGCTCGAATGATCCCGACGCCAATGCCGTCGTGCGACACCATATTCTGTCGACCTGGGAACGTTCACGCGTGCAAGAGTTGGCCGACACCGACCATGCCGACATCGCCACCCGAAAAGACGCCGCGCTGGCGGCGTTAGCGTGATGCGTCCGACGGCATTGCACGACCGGCTTTTGTGGGCAATCGCTTCGGCGGATATGCTCCGATTCAATTCAAAGAAGCAGTTCTGGAATCAGCCCGACGGCTGAAGGAATGGTTCGCATGAAATCGGCAGCGATTATCGGTTGCGGCAGGCCGCCGCAGAACATGGCGGGACACAAGGTCGGTTGGGGCGTCGCTTTGGGGCACGCCGACGGATATCTCAAGGCGTTTCCGGGTATCGCGCTCTATGCGGTGGACCCCAATGCCGAGAATCTGGCGGCGTTTGCAGAGAAGTGGTCGATCCCACGCGAACTGTGTTTTGCATCGACGGAGGCGCTTTATGCCGCGGTCATCCCAGACGCGGCCAGCATCTGCACCTGGCCGGGGCTGCATGTGCCCCAGGCGATCGAAGCTTGCCGCGCGGGTGTAAAGTTGATCACCGTGGAGAAACCGCTGGCGCTCGACACCTTCCAGATCCAGGAACTGATCTCAACCGCCAAGTCCACCGGAACCCGCGTGGCGGTCGCGCATCAACGCCGATACGAACCGCCGTTCGAGCAGGCCAAAAAGCTCATCGCCGACGGCGCGGTCGGACAGAATATCGTCATCGAGGCCCGTGTCGGCGACGACTGGGACATCCTCAGTTGGACGACGCACTGGTTCGATATGGCGAATTATTTCTTCGATGGACCGCCCACGTCGGTCCTTGCCGGCGTTGATCACACCGGCCAGCGGCGCTACGGACATGCCGTGGAGGACGCGTCGATCATCTTCGCCGACTATGGCCGGGCGCGGCAGGCGGTTTTTATCACCGGTCCAGCGGCGCTTCCGAATTTCGGCATCACCGTTCGCGGCGAGCGGGGGATGATGGTCGTGGGGAACCCCATCAAGCTTTGGACGACCGACGGCTATCGCGAAATCAAAGCCAGCAATCCGGAATTTACTTCCGCTTACGCCATGCTCTTTGCCGACCTGTGGTCAACCCGCGACGGCGGCGTGAGTCGGTGTGATATCGCCAACTGCGCCCCCGCAACCGCCATGGCCTATGCAGCCCATGAATCGGCGCGCACGATGCGTCGTGTGCCGCTTCCGCTGACGACGTGGTACGCACCGCTGGAGGTCGTCCAGCACGCGCCGGCGGTGCAGAAAGACCCGCCGCTGTCGATCGCGCTCTTGGCGGATCGGCACCACGAGTGGGCCAAGGAGGGCGAAACGCCGATGGCCGGGCGAGTGGGCCTATGCGAGGCGCTGGAAGCACTCGGGCATCGAGTGACATATTTTGAAGCCGCCGATGAACTTCCCGCCAACGCCTTCGATTGTGTCGATGTGTTGGTCCTGTACCACACGCAGCGGAAGACACGCGACTCGCACCGCCAATTGGTCGGCAAATGGGTCGCATCAGGCAAGCCGGTGGTGGTAAGTCACTGCGGGATCGGTGCGTATCCTGACTGGCAGGATTTCCGTAAATGGACCGGCCTTTACTGGGTCTGGGGTGGCGAGTCCCTTCCCCCGTCGTGGCACCCGCATGTGTCATGTGAGTTGTCGGTCGACGACAGTCGATTCGACGTCCCCTGGACCAGCGCATGGCTGCCGATTGATGAAGTTTATCAACGGCTGGGTGAAGGTTCGGCGATCAAGCCCCTGGTTACCGCAACCGCACCCGATGGCACAAAGCAGACCTATGCGTGGCAGGTAACGGCTCAGCCCAATGTCATCGTCTGGCTTCCGGGTCACAGGCGCGACATGTTCGCATTGCCGGTCGTACGCGACGGGCTGAAGGCCGCGATCCGGATGAGCATCGACCGGTAGGCAACGGATTGATTCTTCAGCTTCAGCAGTCCATTTCTCCGTTGGCGTTCCAGCGGCTATCATCCCCGGCGTATGCCGCTTTCGATCGTTGAAAACGTTGGACGAAACACCAATAACGTGCTGGCGCTGTTCGGAGACTTTTTTGTCTTTGTGGCACAGACGTTTCGGTGGTTGTTTTCGACGATGTTTCACGCCCGGACCTGGCGACTGCTCATGCCGCAAATGTGGGATGTGGGGGTCAAAAGCGTACCGGTCATCGCCGT
>JBGSMH010000666.1:0-6090 GCA_041740275.1 Phycisphaerae bacterium | reverse complement strand
CCGCGCCGGCGCGCTGGAGGCGATGGCACGCAACTACATGAGAATGCCGCGGCAGCTCGATCTGGCGATCGTACGTTTGAACCAGGCGGCCCAATTGCAGGCTCGCCGACCGTTAGCGTCTGCGATCCCAATCGGCAAGGAGAAGATCGAAGGTGTCAATCTGGAGGAAGCCGCCCGCATCCTCACCGCCTACCGAACCCGCACCGCCGGCGACGATCTGCCCAGCCTCGCGATCGCCAACGCCAACGATCAACCCGACAAGCCGCCTTTCCTCGACGCTGAGGGGCTTGCGGGCGTGTCGTCGATCATCCGTCAGGACGCCGACGCCCGCCGATCGGATCGCGTCGTTGCCTTCAAGAGCGACAACACCGTCATCGAACTCAAATCGGGAGAAATCAAGCCCCTGGCAGACCCGGTCAAAATCAGCGGAACGCCCGTCGGTAGCGGCTACAGCGGCGACACGCTGATCGTCGTCACCCAATCCGGTGCCAGCGCGATTCGCAATGGCAAGTCGCTGTGGACTGTCCCGCTCGATACCCTCCCCGGTACCGAAACCGCCAGCATTGATGTCCCCGAAGAGAAAGAGAATGCCAACGTCAATCGTAACCCCGGCAATCTTCAAGGGGCGCAAATCCGCGTCGTCAACGGGCGCGTGATCCGTCAATTCGGGATGGGTATGCCTATCGAGCAGCCCACCGGACCCGAGCGCGTCAGTCATTTCCGCATCCTCTCCGATCGCCTGGTAATGGGCACCACCCAAGGCCGCGTCGTATCGGCTGATCTGGCCAGCGGCAAAATCGCCTGGCAGACCCGGCCCACCGACAATGCGGTCCGACATTTTGAGGCCATTGACGACTACATCGTCACCAGCGCCACCGATCAGATGGGCTCATCGGATGTGTTCGTCATCGACGCCGTCAAGGGTCAGGTGACAACCAAGACCACATTCGATGCGCAGCGCGGCGCGCAGCTGATGAATCTGGGCCTGTCGCGCGATGGCGTGCTGGTCATACTGCAATACAACGAGATTCAGGCGATCGACCTGTTCAGTACCGATCGCAAGCCCGTCAAACGTGCCGTCGGAAATCGCAACCAGGGAGAAGCCCCGTTCGCGGTCAATACCGCACCCGATCAACTGGTCTTCACTGGTGGAAATATCCTGGCGGTCAGCATGTCAATGGACCGCCTGCAATCGATCCGCATCTTTGACCTGCGGACCCTGGAACCGGCGCGATCCAAAGACCCAAAGACCGGGCGAACCATCGAGACCAACCTGGCCAGCGGACTGCCCGTCGATACTCGAGGCGATGGAGCCGGCGCTTCGATCCAGGCGGTCGGACCGTTCTTCTATGTCACCGGTCCCAAATCGTTCAAGGGCTACAACCTCGCCACCGGCGGCGGTTTCGAGATCGCCGGAATGAAAGAGCGCGGCAATATTCGCAGCACCGATCTGACACGACAGTTCGGCCTCCTTTTCCATGCACCCGATGGGGTGCGCGGCCAAAAGATGCCGTCGATTCAGCTCTCGATCTTCAGTCGTGAGAAGCTTCCCTCAGGGCAGGAAAGCGGTGCATTGGTGCTGCGTCCGACGATCCAGGACCCCGCTGGCATCCTCGCCGACGAGTGGCAGGTTGCCAACGATTCGGTCTATTACGTTTCGGCGGATAAGAAGCTGAAGATGTTGAAGGTGAACCCTTAATATCTGCAGTATCTGCGAATCGGGACTTAACGCTTCGGATCTGGAATCTGAGATTTCAGATTATTGAGTAGCTTCCCCATGCTCATTTCGGTGATTCTCGTCGTCGCGGGACTAACGGTGCTGATTTTCGGCGCTGACTACATGATTCGTGGCGTTAGTTCGCTCGCAACGGCACTCGGCGTTCCGGCGATCGTCATCGGGATGACCGTTGTCGCGTTCGGCACCTCGATGCCCGAAGTCGCGGTCAATGTCCTCTCAGCGGCGCGACATGAGACTTCGCTGGCGTTTGGCAACATCGTCGGCTCCTGCTCAATTAACATCGGCTGGGTGCTTGCGGTGACCGCTTTGGTGCGTCCCCTCAAAGTGGACGCGATCATCATCCGCCGCGAAATCCCCTTTATGATCCTCGTCACCGTCGTCTTGCTGGTGATGAGTCTTGATCCACAACTGAACGGCACCGACGCCATCGGTGCACTGACGCGAACCGACGGAATCATCCTGCTGCTCCTGTTTTGCGTCTTCATCTACTACACGACATTCCAGACACGGGCGGTGCGAAAAAGTGACGACCTGGTCGAGGAAGCGACCGAGGTGGCCGAAGATATTAAAGCCTTGCCCGGTTGGAAGATGACCTTGATGATCGTCGGCGGGCTAACCGGCGTGGCGATCGGCGCGCAGATGGCTGTCACCGGCGCGGTCGATATCGCCAGGCATCTGGACATCCCGGAGAACATCATCGGTCTGACGCTGATCAGCTTCGGCACGACCCTGCCCGAACTGGTCACCTGTGTGATGGCGGCACGACGAGGTCAGGCAGAGATCGCCGTCGGAAACGTCGTCGGCAGCAATATCCTCAACATCCTTTTCGTCGGCGGCACCGTCGCCACCATCCACCCCATCATGCTCCCGCCCGGCGGGCTCGGGGATCTGCTCGTGCTCACCTTCCTTTGCGCCCTTTCCTTCCCCATCGCCCTCCGTGGATCCAGAACTGTCACCCGCGGCGAAGGTGCCTTTTTGCTGATCCTCTACCTGTCCTACACGACCTACCGCGCGATCTCGGCAACTGCCGGCGGTTAGCTCGTTCACCATTGATCAGTAACGCAATCAGAAGCATGTCGGTAACATGACGGTCGATGACGTCTGGTACTAACGAAACGCTCGATCTTTACGCCCGCCGGTTTGCGGTGGGCGTATCGGGCGGTGCCGACAGCGTTTATCTGACGCTCGCGGCGTCACGTCAACTCGCTTCTGGCGATCTCATGCTGGTTCATGTCAATCACGAACTGCGCGGAGCAGAATCCGACGCCGATGAAGCGTTCTGCGTTGCTCTAGCACATCAGCTTGACCGTCCGATCGTGGTACTCAAGCGGTCGCAGATCGAACCGACCTTACCACATCTTCCCGCCAACCCCAGTGCACGCTATCGGGCGGTGCGATTGCAGGCCTTTAGGCAGACGGTCGAAACGCATCAGCTCGACGCGGTCCTGCTCGCCCATCACGCCGACGATCAGGCCGAGACCGTGCTATTGCGGCTGGCACGGGGCGGATCGATCTATTCTCTATCCGGCATGAAACCGGTGGCGCGCATCAGTGGCGTAAACATCGAGCGGCCATTGCTGCACCTCCGCGCCGCCGATATCCGAGCCTCGCTTCAAAGCATCGGCCAAGCCTGGCGCGACGATTCGAGCAACGCCTCGTCGAGCTATCGCCGCAATATTGCAAGGCAAGTTTTAACAACCGATCCGACACTGACGCAGCAGCTATGTGATCTGGCGAATGCCTCGCAGCGGGCGATCGAGACGCTCGATCAGATCTGCCCGATTTTACCGCAGCGATTTGCGTGTCAGCTTCTCGCCAGCCTGCCCCACCCCATCGCCTCCCACGCGGCGAGGCGATGGTTGATCGAACAGGGCTGCGACGCCGACGACATTTCACAATCCGTCTGCGACCGACTGATCGACCATGCGGCCGATCCAAAGACACCGCTGCGTCAGCACTATCCGGGGCAGATTTTGGTCAAGCGTAAACAAAGCCACCTTGAGGTGCTCACGCGTCCCGCTTCGGCAACTTGACGCACTTCACCCGCAAAATGCCGGGTCGCGCACGCAGCCGATTGGTCAGTGCCTCATCGGGCGCCGAATCGACTTTCAGAACCATCAGTGCGTGGGCCGTCCCATCCGCTTGCACATCGCGGCTGATCACCATGTCGGCGATATTCACACCCGCATCGCCAAAGCTGCTGCCGACGATACCGATCACGCCGGGCTTGTCCTCGTTCTCGATCAGCACCATCTGTCCTTCGGGGATCATGTCCATGTTGAAATTGTCCACGCGCAACACGCGCGGCAATCCGTCGGCATACACCGTGCCCAAAATGCGATGGCTATCCCCATCGGCGCTTTCGACGCGAATGCCCACCACATCTCCGACCAACCCCTGCGGCGGCTGGGGTTCATGAATCGCCACCAGTTCAATCCCACGGCTATGGGCGACATGCTCGACGTTGATCACATTCACCGGGTCAGTCAGGTGCGCCCTGAGCAACTCAACCCCGGCCAGTCGCAACAGGGTATTGATATGCTTGGGCGCTTTGGTCCCGCTGCAACGAACGGTGATGGTCTTGATTCCGCCCTGGGCATACGCACTGAGTAGCGCACCGATGCGCGAGGCGAGTTTGGCAAACGGGGCCTCGTCGGGGGGCAGATCCAGTTTGATCCCACCGGCGTTGACCGCGCCGCGAATCTCGCCATTTTCCAGGAACGCAACCATCGCCTTGCAGGCGTCGACACTCACTGCCGTCTGGGCTTCGTCGGTGCTGGCTCCCAGGTGCGGGGTGACGACGGCATTTTCGCACGAGAACAGCGGGTGATCCTTGGCGGGCGGTTCGGTGACGAACACATCCAGCGCCGCCCCGGCGATGCGTTTTTCTTTCAGGGCTTCTGCGACCGCCATCTCATCGACCACCTCGCCGCGGGCGTCGTTGATGATCAGCAGGTTGGTCTTGGCGACGTTGAAAAGCCGATGCCTGTTGATCAGATGTCGCGTCTGCTCTCCGCCAGGGACGTGGAAGGTGATGACGTCGAGTTGTTTGAGAAACTCATCAAAATCCTTGACCATCTTCACCTTGCCGTCGAGCACGGTGTCGGTCTGCACGAACGGATCGAAGCCCAGCACGGTCATCTCGAACGCCAGCGCACGGGTCGCCACAGTTTGCCCAATGCGGCCCATGCCGACCACGCCCATCGTTTTGCCCGCCAACTGAGTCCCTTGATAGACGTTTCGCTTTTTCCAATCCAGCGTGCCCGATCGCAATCCCTGATTGGCGGCAGGGACTTTTCGCGCCAGGCTCATCAGTAGTGCCCAGGCATGTTCGGCAGTCGAAAGCGTGCTGGCGGCGGCGGTGTTGAGCACGAGAATGCCCTTGGCGGTCGCGGCATCCAGATCAATATTGTCCACGCCCACCCCGGCACGGGCGATCGCGCGCAGATTGCCCGGATTCTCCAGGCACTTGGCGGTCACTTTCGCGCCCGAGCGGACAATCAGCCCGTCATAATTCGGGATCTCCGACGCCAACTCCGTTTCTTTCAAGCCAATCTTGACGTCATACGACACGCCCGCCTGCGTCAAATATTCCAGACCTTCATCCGCCAACTTGTCTGCGACCAAAATCTTCATCTGCTTTTTTCCTTCATCTACGTTTTTCAAACCGGGAGGGGCATCGTAAGAAGACACCCCCGACCTGACAAGCCATGCCGCCGCCTAACGCGTTGAAACGTTGGAACCGCAGATCAACGCGGATAAACGCGGATCGGATTTTTGTCACGATCTTGCGTTGCACAATTCACTTGTTGCATTTGTTGCATCGGCTTTGGTCCATGTGAAAATCATAACTGTTGGCCGTCACTGGACTTGTAATTTACGACCTCCGATAGTGTTGCGCGCCAGCGTGCAACTGTTGCAATTCCTACCTTTCCGGCCGGAGATTGAGTTGAAACCGCAGATGAACGCAGATCGATCCAAAATGCCTGCACACCGTTTAGCCGCCAGCTTGCTGGCGGTTTGCATTTGCGATACTAAAAAAAGTTGTCTTTTCGGAAAAAACGTTCGTAACCACCTATAAAAGCGAGACTTATGCGCGTCTGAGAAAGTGCCGCTTGGTGCTGCAAATTACGCATTTTAACGCCTCTTTTCTTGATTTCTGCCCCCCTCTCCATGTGCTGATGGTCAGGGCTGGGGCGGGGTTCTTCTGGTCGGAACACACCTTCCCTCCACACTTCCACCCCTGTTGCGCGCCAGAACAGTTCTAGCGCGCAACGCGCATTCAAAACTGCCCGAAAATCGACCCAATTTTTCTCCGATTCCCCCTTTTTGCCTGTTGCGCGTGTTGGGGT
>JBGSMH010000665.1:0-8882 GCA_041740275.1 Phycisphaerae bacterium | reverse complement strand
AGAAAGTCACGGGTTGGGTCGGCGTCGTACCAGGCGGAGTCGAATACAGGAAGTGCCGCGAACTTCGCAGCAGCCTCGGCGGCGGATTTCTGGAGGCGCTCCCGAGCGGGTTCCCATTCCGGTGAACCAAGGCGACGCTGTGCGCGAGACAGTTCTTCGGCGGAGATATCAAGAAACGGTGGCATGTGTGCTCCAGGCAATCAAATGTGGCGTGAAGGGTACGGCGGTGGGGAGCATTTGCAATCCGGGCGAAGCAAAGGCCGCCGGGCCATCGCACAGGTCTCGGGGTACCGCGACCCGTGGCACCTGATTCGTTCATCACTACCTGAAAACGAGTCGCATCTGCGGTGACAGCTTGGTTTCAGGAGATGCCAGAAATCGGCGGATTTGCCTGATTTTACCGCCGACTTTTGGGGTTTTCGGGGGTATAGTTGTCTGGTCGTTTCTCGCTGCGTTTGGGGATTCCGTCATGGTGTTTCCATGCGCTGCATTTGCTCTTTGACAATTTTATAGAAAGGCTTGATCTCCGGCCGGAAAGGTAGGAGTTGCAACAGTTGCACGCGGCGCGCAACACTTTTAGGGCGTCGAAATTTTTAAGTTCTGCGACGGCCGATAGTTATGATTTTCACATGGACCAAAGCCGATGCAACAAATGCAACAAGTGAAAAAGAGTGGGCAGTAGGCGGTGGGCAGTTGGCAGAATTGCGATCGATTCTCCGCGACCTCAATGTGCCGCGACGGGTTGTAGCGTGCCACACGGGCCGCCATCGGGGTTGGGTTTGACGTGCGTCATTTGATTTCCGTCAAAGTCGTAAACGCTGTAGTAGTGGCTCATCTCGCTGGTGCTCTTGGGCAGATAGTGGCAGATGAAGGATCGGCGGAACCGGTCGCGGCTGGTGTTCGGGCCGCTGCCGTGGATTGTCGAGCCGTTGAAGAACAGGACGTCGCCGGGTTCCATGATCGGCAGGACTGCGGTTTTACCCTGGGGGATCGAGACGTGTTCGGTTGTGAAATAAAGTTTGGAGTCAGATGGTTCGGGGCATTGGATGGCATAGTCGCCGGTCTCGGGGACGCACATCATCCCGCCGTTCTCGGCATCGCAGCGATCCAGGGCACACCACGCCGCCATGCAGGAACCGGGTTTGACCTTCAGATAAAAGTTGTCCTGATGAAAATCCTGCCCACGTGCCCCGGGCGGCTTGAAATAAAACATGCTTTGGGCGGCGTACGGCTCTTCGCCCATCAGATTGCTCAAGACCGCCTTGATCCGGGCATCGAGCATATACCGCATCGCCAGCGGGCCGACGGGTTTATCAGGATGCTTGTGCGGGTGCATCATCCGCGGATAGAAACTGAGCGGGTCGGACGGGTCATACCCCTTGCTTCCGTCGGCATGGTTTCGACGTGTCTCGGACAGTCCCTCGACCGGCCCGTTTTCGTTCATCTTCATAAACGAATCGCGCAGCTCGGCGACCTCATCAGCAGAATAAAGCTTTTTGATGATGACAAACCCATCGCGACGAAAATCGGACAACTGCTCTTCGGTGATATATTGAGTGGCGGTCTGCATGGACGATTGATCTCCGGTTAACTGCGACAAATTGTCCCATCTGCAATCGGGTCTGACCATGCAAACCCGCCGCGAATGTATATAATATTGTGCTATGCAGCCCCATCGTGCCATCACGCCGCATCAGGACGTCGAAACGCTGTTTACGGGACACTTCGTCTCCATTGCCGGTTACGAGGCCCATCGACCGGCGGGTACGAACGACTACCTGCTGATATACACACTGGCTGGATTAGGTCAATTTGTCACACCCGACCATCGTCGACACATGCTGCGGCCTCATGACATGCTGCTAGTCGCGCCTCAAACGGCACAGGATTATGGCGTCGAATCGTCGCTGGAGCATTGGGAGCTGATCTGGACGCACTTTCGGCCGCGCTCGGATTGGCTGGACCTGCTGGATTGGCCGACGATCGAGCCGGGGGTGATGCGGCTGAGCGTGAAGGAGGAAACGCCCCAACGGCAGATCATCGAGCAGTTCCACCGCGTCCATCGTTCCGCGATGTCGGCTGGGGCGCTTCGCGATCGGATTGCGATGAACGCGCTGGAAGCCCTGCTATTGATGGCCGAGCAGATCAACCCCAACCAGGCCGCCCACACCATCGACTCGCGCATCCGGCTGGCGATGGATCATGTGACCCGACACTTGGAATCCAAGATCACCCTCGATGCCCTGGCCAATCTGACCGGTCTTAGCCCGTCACGGCTGGGGCATCGGTTTCGTGAAGTGGTGGGGGTGTCGCCGATGGAGTTTGTCGAGCGTCAGCGCATCGACCGCGCCCGGCAACTGCTGACGATGACTTCGCTTAGCGTCAAAGAAATCAGCCGCCAGGTGGGGTATGAAACGCAGTTTTATTTCTCCCTGCGCTTCAAGAAATCGACCGGCCACAGCCCCAAGGCGTTTCGGGAACTGGCGATCAGCGGATGAAGATCACGCGGCAGTGACCGGCAGAGGCGACCGGACCAAACTCGCGCCGGTCAGCGGTCAAGGCTACCCCTCGCGCTCGACGCGCTGTTGCGACCGCAAAACAGTCCGCAATCGAAATACGTCGAAATAATGCCTTTGTTTCAGCGGCTTCGCGGATGATATGTGTGTCCATCGAACGATAAATACCAATTCGCATCTGCTTGAGGCGTCGTAGAGAGCCCTCCGCAGCCTCTCGTCCATCTCGGTTGTAATAATCGTAGTACAGCTCTGCCAGATTCACTGCATGGATCAGGTGTGACGCATTGGCCTGAACAAATGAGTCGCGGACGACTTCCCAACCCGGCTCGCGTTGGAAGAATGCGATCAATGCGCAAGTGTCCAGGACGTAGATCATCGCGAGCGGTTGCGTTGTCGTTCAAGGCGCAGTTCCCGAGCAATCTCCCGGCGTTTCTCGCGAATAAAGGCGTACGACCCGCCACCTTTGACGTGTGCCATGCAGCCGACAGCCGCATCGACCGCAGCCAATCGCTTGGCCGCTTCGTCTTTGGTCAACCGTCGGGGTTGTTTGATCGTTGTCGCCATGCCGGGATTATAACATGCGAGGTCGCTACACATCCATAATTTCATGCCGCTTCTTCTCAAGCGCTTCGTCGGTTTTGGTCTCGTATTGCTTGGTCAGTTCCTGAATCTCTTCCTTGACCTTCTTGGCGTTGTCTTCGGTGATGATGCCGCCTTTCTCTTCCGAATCGACGACCTTGTTGGCGTCGCGGCGGGCGTTGCGGATCGTGATCTTGGCGTGCTCGCCCATCCCCTTGGTCGAGCCCACCATCTGCAAGCGCCGCTCCTGACTCATCGGCGGCAGATTCAGCCGAATCTGCTTGCCGTCGCTGCTGGTCGGCAGGTTCAGCTTGCTTTCGCTCAATGCCTTGTCGATCGCCTTGATGTCCGATGGATTAAACGGGCGGATGAGGATCTGGGTCGCTTCGGGGATCTGGATCATCGCGATCGATTTCAACGACGTCGGCGACCCGTAATAATCCACCTGCACATTCTCCACCAACGCCGGTGATGCCCGGCCTGTGCGCACGCCGCTCAACTCGTGACGCAAATGCTCCAACGCCTTCTCCATCTGCTCTTCACAATCCATCAAAATATCGTCCGCAGGCATAGCAAACTCCGGGTGTGTGAAATGTGAAATGGGTAATGTGGAGTGTGAAATGTGAAACGCTTCCCGGCATTCCACATTACACACGTCACATTCCACATTTCTTACTACGGGTTAATCTTCGTCCCGATCTTATCGCCACGCAAGACCCGGGCGATATTGCCGGCCGTCTTGAGATTAAAGACCACCAGCGGGATGCCGCGCTCGCGGCACAGCACAAAGGCGGCCTGATCCATCACCTTCAGCTCATCGCGGATCACTTCTTCAAAGCTGACCTCGCTATACAGCTTGGCATCGGGATGTTTCTTGGGATCCTTGTCGTAAATGCCATCGACCTTGGTGGCTTTCATCAGCACATCGGCGCGGATCTCGCTGGCTCGAAGTGCGGCACAGGTGTCGGTGGTGAAAAACGGGTTGCCCGTGCCGGCCGCCAGGATGATGACGTTGCCGGTTTCCAGATGATGCGTCGCCCGACGGCGAATCCATGGCTCGCACACGCTATGAACGGTGATCGCGCTCATCACGCGGGTTTTTTGTCCGAATCGCTCCATCGTCTCTTGTAGTGCCAGTGCGTTGAGCACGGTCGCCAGCATGCCCATGTAGTCTGCGGTGGCGCGGGGGATGTGGCCGTCTTCGGAGAAGGTTTTGCCGCGGATGAAGTTTCCCCCGCCGACCACAATCGCCAGTTCCACGCCCATTTTGGCGACCTCAACGCACTCGCGGGCGATGGTCTCCAGATAGTCGGCCTCAATGCCGAATCCCCCTTCGTGACAAAACCCCTCGCCCGAAATCTTCAAAAGCACCCGTTTGTATGCCAGCGGCTGTTCGTTCATGGTTTTGAGTATATCGACCAGATCGGCTCTGAACACAATCCTGGAAAAAAAGAGCCGGATCGGCTACGCCTATGTGCATGCTTCCACGACTCTTTGTCCTCGGCGATTCGATTTCCATCCAGTATGGCCCGCACCTTCGCAAGATGCTCCATGGGAAATTTGAGTATGATCGCAAGGGCGGTGCCGATGCGACGCTTGGCGACCCGTTCCATGCCACCGGGCCCAACGGCGGGGATTCGTCCAACGTACTGGAGTATCTGCTAAAGCGCCAAAGCCAATCCCCGATCCAGGCCGACTACATCGCCTTCAATTGCGGCCTGCACGATATCAAGTGTGACCTCGCCACCGGCGCGCATCAGATCCCCATCGACCAGTACCGGCAGAATCTGACGCTAAGCCTTGACCACATCATGGCGACCGCCGCCGAGCCGATCTGGATTCGCACGACGCCGGTGGATGATCAGATCCACAACTCGCGGAACAAGTTGTTCCATCGCTTTGAAGCCGATGTCGAGCGATACAACGCCGTCGCCGACGAGGTGATGTCCGCCTCCGGCGTCGGGTGCATCGATCTTCACGGCTTCACCCGTTCGCTGGAAGATGATCTGTTCTGCGACCACGTGCACTTCGCCGACCCCATCCGCAAGCTCCAGGCGGCGTATATCGCCGGGTGGCTTGTCGCCTACCACGCCACCCGCCAATGATCGGCGGCGGGGCGGGTTAAAGCGCACCGGACAATGCTTACTTAGCCGTCTTCAACGCCTCGTCGCAGGCCTTGATGACCTGGTTCACGCTGGACTTGTCGTTGAGTTGGGGTAGCGACGACCACAGTTCGCGGACTTGTATGACCACATCGCGGGCGGGGTGGTCGGGGATTGTCGCCAGTACGCAGAGGCTGGCCTGCAGCCGGTTGGAGTGAGTCTGAAGCGCTGAGCGTTTATATGCGGGATCGGCGTTCCACCAGCCGGACTTTAGCGACGGGCCGACCGATTTCCAATACGCCAACTCATCCTGAAGCATCCCCGTAAATTCTTTAGCCGCGTCCGGGCCCGCGGCGGCGGCGAGGGCTCGGATGACGTCCGATTGATTCAATCGCTCGTCACGCAGTATCACACGAAGCAACGGAAGCGCCGCAGGCCCGCAGCGCCCTAACGCCGCGAACGCTTCCTCCCGTGCACGCCAGTATGGCCCGCTCGTGATCGGCGCGAGCAGTCGCACACGATCGAGGGGAAGTTCGATCGTCTCGATCCTGCGGAGTTCATCCTTCGTCGCCAGGATCGCGAACGTCTCCTTGACCAAGTCCAATTCACCACCCAACGGTTGAAGCGTGGTCGGGCCGGGGTTTATGAGCTGTTGGTACGCGTACGCCTGATTCTCTTCGATCCACACCGCGGAAACCATTGCGCCGTTGTGCCGGTCTGTCCCTTCGAAGACTTTCCCTGCGGGTCGGGTTGTCGGAGCATCTGCTTCTTTGATCGTGGCGGGCTGGAGGAAAAGCACGATCTTCTTGCCGGTGACACTGCGCTCGGGCGAAGGCTTCTCGCCGAATAGGGTGGAGACTGGGATCGGCGCGATGGGCAGGTCGATGACGTGAATCGTCTCGCCTTTCGCCAGCTTTCCCGTCCAGGTCTCCAGTACGGTGAGATTGCCGTCCGCACCGTCGGCTTGCGTCGCTACAACGATGTCCGTCGCCTGCCAAGCACAGGTCTCAAGGCGAAACGACGGCCCGATATCTGCGGACGCGTTCATCGCCAGCACGAGAACTGCAATGCATCCGACTCGGGCGATCGTGCGCTTGGTGGTCATGTCCACGCTCCTCACGAGTATTGTAGTCCGCAGGGACGTCTTCAGCCAGCCGATCCGTTGGGACGATCACCGTCCTTCTTAAGACGCATTTTCGGATCGACGCGAAGTCGCGAATCATCGCGGGCGACAAACCCGAGGCCGGTCGATACAATCCCCATACCAGCGGCCGGTTCAGTTCAACCAGACTCGATGCCCAGTGCCACCGCCGCTGACCGTCCAACGCTGGCCTCCCGGCGCACTCGGCATAAAGTCCCATTTTGTTATCCGGCCATGGCAAACCCGATCGATGATGACGACTTTGTTCTCGAAGACCTCCCGGTCGAGATTCATTGCCCGAAGTGCGGGAACGAGATGGTCCACGACGGCAACTCGCTTCAACTCGCAGTCAGTACGCGCGGGGTGATGTTCGAATGCGGCCGCTGTGCCGAGATTACGCAGTGGCGGTACACCTTTGACCCCTTCACGCTCGAACGTGTCGAACCAATTACTTGGGGCGGTCAAGTATAGCTGGATAACCCGCCGATTATGAATCCCGCCCCGCGTTAAACGCAAAGACCTCGCGCGGGCGCTTTTCTGCACCGGCCTTTTCCTTCTTAAGACGCATTTCCGGATCGACGCCAAGTCGCGAATCATCGCGGGCGACAAACCCGAGGCCGGTCGATACAATCCCCATACCAGCGGCCGGTTCAGTTCAACCAGACTTGATGCCCCGTGCGACCGCCGCTGACCGCCCAACGCTGGCCTCACGGCGCACTCGGCATAAAGGTCTATTCGTTATGCAGCGGAAGAAACCACAATCCGAGACGTCGCTTGACGCCTTCTTAGATGCCGTGATCACACGAGCGATCGTGGAGATTCGAGAAGCGCGTATCCCCTTGTACACGTTCGGGTTTTACCACGACCACGAGTCGGCGGCGGTCTCCGTGTGCGTGGATACTGCTGAGAGTTCGGCGATGTCGGTCCGTTCAAGCAATCGGTTCAACAGTAGGTACTTCGCCAAGGCCGTGGCCGGCGGTGACCTCAAAGACATCGCGATGTGGAAGGCCAATCATGGTCGAAGCCTCTCTCTGGGCGATTTTGCTAAGGTCAACGCCGCGCGAACCGAGCTCAGCGACGGCGTACGAATTGGAAAGGACTTTTACCTCGCGATGATCCGCGCCGTGATCGCGAGGGAAGCCGAAATCGCGAGATTGGCGACGCACCCCGAGCACTTGATCTTCTGCTGCTCCGGTCCAAAAGACGAAGTCGCATTCATCTGGTCAGCAACCACGGCCGCTTCATAGCCCACCGACTATGAATCCCGCCCCGCGTCAAGCGGAAAGGCCTCGCGCGGGCGGTTTTCTGCACCGGCCTTTTCCTGCTTAAGACGCATTTCACCAAGCCCCAAGCCCCAAGCCCCAAGCCCCAAGCCCCAAGCCCCAAGCCCTAATCACTGTCCGCCGATCCGTGTTGATCTGAATTCATCCGAGCGATCTGTGTCCCAAGCATTTCATTGCCTCGGCGGGGGGTTGGCCTTGGCGGCGGGGGGATTGGCTCGCGTGGTGCACGGGCGAGCTTGGGTGGTTTGCGGATGAGCTTAAGCGGGAAAAGCTATAGCTTTTGTGCCGAAAGCTGTAGCTTTTGCGACGCAAGTATTCGCTTTAGAGAGATAAGCTATAGCTTATTTGGCTTAAGCTGTAGCTTTTATGTGGGAAAAGCTATAGCTTATGCGGCGCAAGCTGTAGCTTATGCGGGAGAAGCTATAGCTTTTGCGGGTTAAGCTACAGCTTATGCGGGTAAAGCTATAGCTTTTGTGACAAAAGCTTTAGCTTTTTTGCGGCAAGGATCAGCTAAATCGCGATCGCGGTGCGGGGGAGCGGAAATTATTGGAACGGGGAGAAACTGCCGCCTTCGCGGGGGGCGGGATCGCGGCGACGCCGTCGGGGATAGGAACGAAGCCCAGCGTGTTACAAATGTTCACAATCTGAAACCTCACCGATGCTGCGCCGGGCGATGTCGACCAAAGAAAGGTCGCTGGCGCAGAATGCTTTTGCGCTGGCGCAGAAAGTCTCTGCGCTGGCGCAGAATGTTTCTGCGCTGGCGCGGAAAGTTTCTGCGCTGGCGCAGAAAGTTTCTGCGCTGGCGCAGAAAGTATCTGCGCTGGCGCGGAATCGGGCGTTTTTGTCACCAATCGCGATCGCGGTGCGGGGGAGCGGAAATTATTGGAACGGGGGGAAACTGCCGCCTTCGCGGGGGGCGGGTTAGGGGTGGCAGGCGGTGCTGCGGATGGATGCGGGGTCGAGCAGCCAATAGTCGAAATCGGGGTCGGCGGTCAGCAGATCGAGTGTCTTGTGCAAGCCTGTGGTCGATATCGGGCCCCAGCCTTCATTGTCGAGGGCATGAAGCGTATAGACCAGGGCAGCGGGGCGGGTTTGGCGGGCGGTTTCGAGGGTTTTGGCAAGGTGATCATCACACAAACCCGGGCCGTGGCCCAGCGTATGCAACACGCCGCTCGCCAGATCGGCGGCGGTGTTCAGCCCGGTGCCGTTGATGCGAACGGCGGCAACGTGCGTGAGCAGCCAATCGCAAAGTTCGGGATAC
>JBGSMH010000664.1:0-4302 GCA_041740275.1 Phycisphaerae bacterium | reverse complement strand
CTCCCGCCTGAGACGCTCATCGGGTGCGGCGCTTACATCAACGGCGTGACCGACGGACTGACATTCTCCAACAACACCATCCGCGAAACCCGATCCGATCCGCACCGGCACCAGCGACACGCGTTCATCATCGACAAGGACGTCACCCATCTGCGTCTGATCGACAATCAGATGAGCGGACACCCCGACGTGCCCATTCTGGATCGCTATGGCGCGCTGACCTCGACAACCTGACGCATCCAACGTTTTACGACGCTCGCAACCCGTGATATTGTCAGGACATGGAAACCCGTCCCGCCAATGCCGCAAAAAGAACGTTCGTCCCTCAGCAGTTTGATGTCGCCGACTGGGCGCAGATCGAACCGCTGCTTACACAATTGAGCGAAGCAAGGATCGGATCGACCGCCGAGCTCTCGGCATGGCTAAGCCAGATGAGCGAACTCTCTGCCGTCATCGATGAGTACGGCTCGCGCAAGTACATCGATAAAAGCTGTCACACCGACGATGAAGCCATCGAAAAGGCGTTCATGCACTACGTCGAAAACATCGAACCCAAGCTCAAGCCGATCTATTTCGAGTTGCAGAAGAAGTATCTTCAATCCCCCCACCGCTCGGGTCTGACCGACCAACGCTACGACATTCTCAACCGCAAGTGGCAGGCCGATGTCGAGATCTTCCGGCCGGAGAATGTGCCGCTGGAGACCGAAGTCACCAAGCTTGTCACCGACTATGACAAGACCTGCGGGGCCATGCTCGTTGAGTTTCGCGGCAAGACGCTAACCATGCAGCAACTGGCGCGATTCCAGGAAGAGACCGATCGCAATACCCGCTTTGAAGCTTTCGACGCCGGTGTCAAACGACGCATGCAGGACAAGGAAAAGATCGAAACCATATACGACAAACTCCTTCCCATTCGTCAGACCATCGCCAGCAACGCGGGCTTTGACAACTTCCGCTCATATATGTGGAAAGCCCTCAAGCGGTTCGATTATTCGCCGGACGATTGTCACAAGTTTGCCGATGCCATTGAGAAATCGATCGTGCCGTTGGTTCGTGAATTGGATAAACAGCGACAGGCCGATCTGGGTGTCGATTCGCTGCGCCCGTGGGATTTGGGCGTCGATCCCAAAGGCCGTCAGCCGCTGCGGCCTTTTCCGGAGTCGGATATTGACGGCTTTGTCACGCGCACCAAGAAGATCTTCGAGCGGATGAGCCCACAACTGGCCGCCGACTTTGAGACGCTGCGAACGAACAAGAATCTCGATCTGGAAAGTCGCAAAGGCAAACAGCCCGGCGGGTATCAGTGCAACCTGGAAGAAAGCGGCCAGCCATTCATCTTCATGAACGCCGCCGGTTTACAGCGGGATGTGGAGACGCTTCTGCACGAAGGCGGCCACGCCTTCCACTTCCTCGCCGCCGCCGCCAATGAGCCGCTGACGTTTCTGCGTCAGGCGCCGATGGAGTTTTGTGAAGTCGCCAGCATGTCGATGGAAGCCCTCGCCGCCGACCATTACGACATCTTCTATGATAATCCCGACGAGTGCGCCCGCGCCAAACGCGCCTATCTCGAAGGCGTCATTCGCTTCTTCCCTTGGATGGCGATCATCGATCAGTTCCAGCACTGGATCTACACGCATCCCGGCCACACGCCCGACGAACGCACCGAGCAGTGGCTGGCGATCAGCAACCGCTTCGGCAGCATCACCGACTGGTCCGGCTATGAACACGTGAAGGCGTCGAACTGGCAGAGGCAATTGCACCTGTTCCATGTGCCGTTCTATTACGTCGAATACGGGATCGCCCAGATCGGGGCGTTACAGTTGTGGATGAAGTCGAAGGAAGACCCGCACAAGGCATTGTCGAACTACCGTGCAGCGCTGAAGCTGGGCGGAACGCGTCCGTTGCCCACGCTGTTCTCCACCGCCGGTCTGCGGTTCGATTTCTCGATCCAAACAATCGACCCCCTCATCCGCGCCGTAGGCGACGAACTCGCGGCGTTGCCCGCGTAGGCTCAAGGATTAGCGACGATTGACCTCATGCAGTCCTGCATTTTCCCGATGCAATTTTCCCCCAATTTCGTAGCTCGGGTTTTCAACCCGTGTCCCGAATGCCCAAACACGGGTTGAAAACCCGTGCCACGAAATGCGCGCCGATCCGTCGCGATTCCGGCATCCCCAATGCCCCCCTAATTCCCGATGAACGCGCACGCAGAACAATCCTGACCATTGACATTGAAAAAGCCAGTGGCCATCATTCTTGCAAGAGTGCCCAGCATTCTAGTCTGCGCGGCTGGCCAGAATAGTCACTTTACTCAGCGGGGGAATATTTCATGAATCGGATCCGGCGCGGCATGTTCAACTTTCTATCCGCGCTCTCGGCAGTCGCACTCGTCGCAGTGCTCGCGCTGTGGGCGACCTCATATTGGTGGATGTTCCAAGTGTCGCATGCCACACCGTCAGGGACAGGCGTCACGGCAACGACATCTTTTTACGCGGTCAACGGCGGAGTTCAGTTCTGGCGGCTTGTCGGCATGGAAATCGGCGCCGAACGCGGCATAAGTTTCTCAATGTTTGATGTGTCACAAGTGTCGACGATAACTCCGGGCCGAGCACTTTGGTTTTTCGATGCCTCGTCTACGAGAAAGACCCATTTCGGCGTTCCGGGTTGGGCCATCGTCGCGGTGCTTGCGGTACTGCCAATATTCAGGCTCCGCGAGTGGCGACGCGTTCGGGGGAGAATTGTCGGGCATCATTGCCTCCATTGCGGGTATGACCTGCGCGCATCCCCAATACGGTGCCCGGAATGCAGCTCCATTTCTGCGGAGCACGCGGTTGCATATCCCACCAATCCAGTGGACCGAACTGACGGGCGGAATGGGGATTAGGGCTTGTTGGATTGGTCGTGGCACGGGCTACCCAGCCCGTGTTTGAAACTTGGGCTGGTAGCCCAAGCCACTCTCACTCCCACATTTCCCGACACTCGACACTTTCTATTCCAGTTTCGTAGCACAGGTTTTCGACCCGTGTCCCGATTGATCAAATCCGGGTTGAAAACCCGTGCCACGAAATGCGTGCAATTCCATCGCGATTTCCGCATCGCCAACCCCCCTCTCATGAAGTATCTGCACGCCCTGCCAGGCGCCGGTAGACCATTCGCGAGTACATTCAGGACGACGATGCCCATTGCCAGCGGTGGATTACAGCGGGAACAGCAGGTTGTCGCCGCGGTCTTCGCGTTTGCGGTCGTGGGTTTCGATTTCGAGGAAGTCGTAGAAGTCATCGTTTCCGCGGCCGCCGTGGAAGATGTCGCCGCCGCCGTTGCCCCAGAGATCGTCGTCACCGTTTCCGCCGGAGATGTTGTCGTTGCCGCGGCCGCCTTGGATCCAGTCGTTGCCGCTGTCGCCCATGAGGACGTCGTTGCCGTCCTGGCCTTGGATGCGGTCGTTGTGTGTGCCGCCGGAGATGGTGTCGTTACCGTCGCGGCCTTCGAGGACGTCGTTACCGGATTCGCCGAAGATCTTGTCTGGTCCGAGGGAGCCTTCGATCGTATCTCGGCCGTCGCCGCCGTGGATTTCGACGCCGAAAGGGATGGTGTTGCGTTGATTCACCTCGACGATGTCGTTGCCTCCCAGCGCATTTACGACGATGCGGGTGATCTTGGTGAAGTCGAACTTCTGCTCGCTCGTGCCGATCTCGACCTTGAGTTCGGTCGCGGTTTTACGGTCGAGCTCGATGATGTCATTGCCGTTGGTGCCGGTGACGGTGAGCACGCCGTTGGCGAGCGTGGCGGCCATCAGGCGGCGGGATTCAAGGGTGTCGATCATGTGTCGCATCTGCGATCCTCCGGAAGACAGTTCGGGACGGGCGACCACTCGTCGCCTCGCATCTATCAACCGTGATCGCTCACGCATTATTCACGGATTCTTTTGTCCGTTGACCGACGACCTGACGAGCTGTGCGTCGGCGGCGACGCGATTGAGGAGTTCGACGGGGACGGATTTGTCGGCGACGACGCAGAACCAGTCGTCGCCGCGGTTGCCGCCGATGAGCTGGTAGTCGCCGACGTATTCGTGATACGACTCGACCTCACCGGTGTCGGCCAGCACCTTTCGCGCATCGGCGAGGACGAGCGTGAGGGTTGTTCCGTCGACGCGATACCGCGTGACGACCGCGGGCACGCCGGCGAAGCTCGCCTGCTCGCTTGATCCGACCAACTCGGCGTTCGGCAGCACCGCCGCCCGCGTCGACGGGGGTTTCGGTTGAAGTGTCTGATCGGCACCGTGCAGCGACGCGATCGTGGACC
>JBGSMH010000663.1:0-2193 GCA_041740275.1 Phycisphaerae bacterium | reverse complement strand
CGAATGGATGCGTTTGGCGATGATGCGGACGGCGTTCACACTGGCCGGATTGTTGGTCACGACGTGCGTGAAAACGCGTGTGCCAGTGTCCCAAATGCCAAACTGGATGTCTTCATTGAGCAGGGTAAACGGTCCAGAATCGACAGGATTGGCGCTGGCGATGGTTTTGGCACTGGTGATGGCGTCGCTGAGGCTGGTCCCCATCTGTGCCGCCGCCGACCGACCTGCGGCGTCGGCGGCACGAGCCAGTTCGGTCTTGACCAATTGGACGCGCCCGAAATCGACCGATAGCGAAATCACCGCCATCAATGACATGACGCAGATCATCCCCAACACAAGCGACTGCCCGCGCCGTGAAATGCCCGCTGTTCGTTGGACCTGCCCGTCCTTCATTATCGATCGTATCGACTCGAAGGCGGGCCTGAATCAGCAATGTAGTGCAAAACTGTGTCAGAATGTCGCACCGAACGGCAGTTATCGGACCACCGCGCCGAGGGCGATTATTCCCCTTCAACCCACCCTTTGGCCTGATATTCCGACAAGCGGTACTGCAGCGTTCGGCGGCTGATGCCCAGTTCCTTTGCGGTCGCGGTGCGATTGCCACTGTTCTTTCGCAAAACGCTCAAAATGTGCTGCTTTTCCAGCTCTTCCAGCTTTACCGGCTTGGTGGTGTCAATCGACTCGGGCGCGATGATCGGCAGGTCGGGCTTGAGCTGTTTTCGAGCCCGGTCGATCGCCTGCTCCAGTTCCCCAAGCGGTGCGGGTTTGGTCAAAAACGCCACGACGCCCAGTTCGATCGCTTCCTGAGCCGACTTCAGATCGCCGAACCCGGTCAGAATGATCGCCGGGGCGTCGATGTCGCGTTTGCGCAATTCCGAGAGCGTTTCGATCCCGCTCAGTCCGGGGAGATTCAGATCCACCAACAGGATGTCGGCCGGGTGATTGTCGATCGACCGCAACGCCTCCTCCCCCGATCGTGCCGCCGTGGAGGTCAAACCCCACGACCGCAACGCCTCAGACAGCAAGTCCCGCAGTCGCGGCTCATCCTCAATGATCAATACGCTCGGCTGATGGATCGACATAATTTTATTATACCCCGCTCATGCCGATTCGTTCGACTGAATCGGCAATCGCACCGTAAACGTGCTGCCTTTGCTCTCCCCATCAGAGGTCGCCTCGATCGACCCGCCGTGAGATTCGACGATGGCTTTGGTGATCGACAGGCCCAACCCCGTGCCGCGCACTTCGCCGGGACGTTTGGAGAAGAAGGGTTCGAAGAGTCGGTCCAGCGTCGCGGCATCGATGCCGTGGCCATTATCCGTCACTACCAACTCCGCATTTCCCCCGGCCTTTCGCACGCTCACATCAATCACCCCGTTCGATGCCGTCGCGTGGATCGCGTTGATCAGCAGATTGAGTGCCACCTGCTTGATCTCGCCTTCATCGATCTGGACAATCACCCGGTCGCGCTGCGACAGTGCGATCGATCGCTCCCCCGCACCTGGCAATAGCCGCACATTCGCCACGACATCGGCGATCACCTCCGACAAGTCCGCCGGCTCGCGCACACCTCTGGGCCCGCGCGAAAGCGTCAGTAAGCGATTGATGATCTGCTTGCACCGAAACGCCTCATCGAGAACGATTTTTAGTGACGCCGTCGTCGGCTCATCTCGATCGCGCGACAGAAGCAGTTCGATCCGCCCGGTGATGATCGCCAGCGGATTGTTAATCTCATGCGCCACCCCCGCCGCAAGCAACCCCACGCCCGCCAGACGCTCGGACTGCACCAGGGATCGCGTCGCGCCCTCGACGCGGCTCTGCAGTTGCCCGTACATCGAATCCAACTCCTTGGCCATGTGATTAAAGTCACTCGCCAAGGCGACAAACTCCCTGTCGGCATCCTTCAGCACGATCTGCGAATCGAACCGTGCCGACGCGATGCCGCGCACGCCCTCGCTGATCGCACCCAGCGGACGCATCACGCTCTTCCATTGTTTCACGCCCAGCGCGATGCTGGCGATGATCGCCCCCCCTGCCACCATCGCCAATAGGTAAAGCGTTTGCTGTTTTCGCTCGTCCGCCTGGCGTTGGGCAAGCTCAATTTGATCGCGGAGCAGCTTGAGCAAACCTTGCATCATCGCCAATGGCCGATCCACCGGCGCTGGCTTTCCACGCGAGATCTGTGCCGTCACC
>JBGSMH010000662.1:0-2420 GCA_041740275.1 Phycisphaerae bacterium | reverse complement strand
CGTGTACGGCAGCCGGTTTATTGGCGAGCCGCACCGCGTGCTCTATTACTGGCACACCCTGGGCAACAAGTTTTTGACAACCCTATCCAACATGTTCACCAACCTGAACCTGACGGACATGGAAGTCTGCTACAAGGTTTTCAAGAAGAGCGTGCTGGACCGCATTGATGTCAAATGCGACCGCTTCGGCTTCGAGCCCGAAATCACCGCCAAGATCGCCAAGATGCGTCCCCGCCTGCGGATTTACGAGGTCGGCGTCGCCTACTACGGCCGATCGTACGAAGAGGGCAAGAAGATCACTTGGAAAGACGGGGTCAAGGCGATCATGACCATCATTCGATTTCGCTTCACGGACTAAAATTGCCCCGTCGTCGGCCGGCCAACTACCGGGCGACAGCAGGCACGGCAACTAAAAGGTCACTCGACGTATACAGCGAGTCGAGCAAGATCGGCCTATCACTTCTCCCGGGCAAATAAATCGCAGTCAGCGGGATGCCCGTAAAGCCCAGTGCGTTGAGTTTGGGCCATCCGGGTGCATCCGAGCGGGTGAGATCGGCTTTAATCAGAATCGCCTCGCGTTCCTTTAGTGCCGAAAGCGTTGATGTGTCCCGGAAAACCGTCGCTTCGATCAACTGACAATTAGCGCACCAACTGGCGGTAAATTTGACGATGACCGGCCGATTCGTCGCCAGTGCCTGGGCGAAAATATCATCCGAATACGCGTTCCAGTCGTTCAGGCTGAGTTTGTCGCTGGCAACGGTTGATTTGCTGGCACCGAACCCGCCACTGAATTGAAGCGCCGTCCAGATCGTGCCGGAGACGACCAATACCGATATCAAACTGGTGATAAGGATGCCGGTTGAGGATTTGAGAATCTGCGCCGACCGGACCAGAACAAATACGCCGCCCCAGATCGCGACGATGACCACCAGCCACCAGTGCTGTGGGTCGCCGACCAGTCGCGGGCCGATCAACCACACCGCCGTCCCGATCAGCGGGAACGCCATCGCCTGTTTGACCAATTCCGACGCCGGCCCGGTGCGCGGGAACGATCGCGCCGCCTGCGGGAAAGCAGAGAGCAGGGCGTACGGGAGCGCCATCCCCACTCCGACGCTGGTCATCGCCGCGAAGCCGTTCCACACCGGCTGACCGACCGCCCAGGTCACCAGTCCCGCAAACATCGGGGCTGTGCAGGGCGTTGACAGAAACGCCGTCAAAATCCCCCATAGAAAATTGCCCGTCAGTGTGTCGTGTCGAAAACTTAGTCCATAGAGCGCATCCGGCACGCGAATCGTGAAGGCACCCAACATGCTGATACCCAGCACCAGCAGCAACAACGTCATCCCCCAGACGAACGGGGCATAGGCAAACCATTGTCCCCACTGAAAATGCGTGCCGAGCAGCGATTTGCTGAGGATGACAAAGATCGCCAGCCCGACAAAGACCGAGACCAGCCCTGCCGAAAACGCCGCGCCGAACGCGAGTGATTTCCCGCGATTGTGCTGCGACGCCTCATAGAACCCCATCGCCTTCAGCGGCAACACCGGCAAAACGCATGGCATCACGTTAAACAACAATCCCACGACCATCCCGATCGGCAATACCACCCAGATGCTGGTCAGGTCAAAGCTGTAACCAAATAGCCCGACGCGCTGAATCGCCGAAGATGTGGGCGTCGATTCAGAACCGCCCGGGTTCAGCACATCGACTGTTTTTGTCTGTGGAGCGAAGCACGTTCCTGCGTCGTTGCAGATCTGATACGTCACTGTGGCGGACAGCGAGAGCTTGGTCGGGTCGGCCGCTTCGCCAATCTTCAGCGGCACACGGACGACCACTTCCCCGCCGAGGACGCTGGTCTTGCCCAAGAGCGGATAATCCTTGATCTGCGGCTCGGGGTATTGGATCGTTCCTACGCTGATCCCCGCACCGGCCTCGATTGTCACCTCAAACGGGATCAGATTGTCACTCAGCGGCTTATCCGACTGCGCGTGAAACCCGTCGGGGATGTCCAGCGTCAGCGTCAGAATCGTCTCCTTGCCCGGCTCGATCGCGCCAATCGACACCTTTGGCTCCGGCGTCGGTTGGGCAACCGACAGACTGGTGAACAGGAGTAGCATCAACAGAGGCATCAGACGTTGCATGGCAAGATCATACGCATCCAATCGCCGATCGGATATCGCCAGCATCCAAACCAAATGCAAAGAACTTGCGACTCGCTGGCCGATGGCTTACTAAATAGCGACTTTTCCAATGGACCCAATCCAGATCACCATCGCGGTCTTTGTGTTTGCACTCGGGGCGTGCGTGGGGAGTTTTCTAAATGTCGTGGTCTATCGCATGCCGCGGGAGATGTCGCTGATCACTCCGCCATCGACGTGCCCAAAATGTGGCCATCGCCTCGCGGCATACGACAACGTGCC
>JBGSMH010000661.1:0-5552 GCA_041740275.1 Phycisphaerae bacterium | reverse complement strand
GAATCGCACTGGCCGGCCACAACTATCGCAGGTCAAAATTTCGATGCCACCTACAGAAAGATTCCCCCTTCCTTCCGTTGCTGTTTCAGCTCGCGTTCCCTACGCTCCTTGCTCCGCTTATGCTCGCGGTATGTATCAGGTTTGTACCCCCCACCACGCCACAAGTGCAGAACCTTGTACTGAAGCGCAAGCCATTTGGAAAACCGCCGCTTCTTGCAGCCGAGAAAGGTCTCGAACTGAAAGAGAAAATGCTCAGATGAGATGCAACGCAGTTTCTTGCGTCTGCCATCGCAGAAAACCTCAAGCATCACATTCTTGCGCTCAAGCTGAGGCACGATCTTGCGCATTGTGTCGGCGTACCCCTCTTCTTCAAAAGGGCTAAGTTCAATCTCAAAGATCGCGCTCTGCCCGGCTGCCAGCGGGTCGGGCCGACGTAGTTCCTCCAGTCCCCAAAGTTGGTTCCCGAGGCAAAGTCTTTCTCGGCCGAGAAGGGTTCGCTCAAAGCGTCTCGGGACGAATATTCGTATCTCGACCTCGAGGTCGTGAACCGTCGCGCCCAGGCTCGTGACATCCACCCAGAGAAAGCTCTCGCCCCCAGAAAATACTGCCCCAACATCGACGGAGACAATCCGAAAGCGAATCAGGATGAAATTGATGATGCCAATGCTCGCGTTGATAAACGTCACTAACAGCGCCACGATACTCACGGCCAATGCGATGTATGGCAATCCCATTTGGAGCCCCAATCAGGTAATCATACTTCTTGCGGTTAAAGCAGCTTGTACGACCGTCTCCCGTCTCCTCCTAAAACTGACTCAGGAACTGCTCCTCATTCTCATACAGATGCCGGATGTCGTCGATCGCGAAGCGGCGCATGGCCAGGCGGTCG
The DNA here is from genome assembly GCA_041740275.1 of Phycisphaerae bacterium. Taxonomy (GTDB): domain Bacteria; phylum Planctomycetota; class Phycisphaerae; order Tepidisphaerales; family Tepidisphaeraceae; genus BPJO01. The sequence goes on along the minus strand of JBGSMH010000661.1, from coordinate 4,663 downwards.
AGGCCCATGCCGAAGGCGAAGCCCTGGTATTTATCGGGATCGATCCCGCCGTTGCGGAGCACTTCGGGCCGCATCATGCCGGCACCGAGCAGTTCCATCCATTTGCCGCGCCAGAGCACATCCACCTCGGCACTGGGCGTGGTGAACGGAAAATAGCTCGGCCGAAAACGCAACTGGATGTCATCGCCCAGGAGTGCGGTCAGCAGCGAATAGAGCGTGGCTTTCAGATCGGCGAAGCTGATGTTGCGATCGATACAGATGGCATCGAGTTGATTGAAGATCGGGTAGTGCGTGGCATCGATCTCGTCGCGCCGATAGCACCGGCCAGCGGTCATGGCGCGGATGGGGGGCGTGCTGCTCAGCATCTTCATGCAGCGGATCTGGAACGCCGTCGTGTGCGTACGCAGGACGTGTCCGTCTTTCGTATAGAAGCTGTCGTGGCTGTCGCGCGATGGGTGCCAGTCGGGGGTGTTGAGCGAATCGAAGTTGAAATATTCCTCTTCGTACTCCGGGTAATCGTCGTACCGGAAACCCATGCCGATGAGAATGCCTTTGAGTTCTTCAAAGACCTGATGGATCGGGTGCCTGCGTCCCACGCCCTGTCGCAATCCCGGCATGGTCACATCAATCGCACCGGCGATCTGCACGCTCCCGCTGGCGGCCAACTGTTCTTTGCGCGAATCGAGTGCGGACTGGGCGGCGTTTTTGGCTTGATTAACCACCTGCCCGAAAGCGGGTTTCTCTTCTTTGGAAAGCTTGCCGAGTTCTTTCATGAACCGCGTCAGAACGCCGTCTTTGCCCAGATAGCGGATGCGGAGTTGTTCCAGTTGATCCAGCGAGGGTGCGGCGGAGATTTCCTGTGCCGCCTGTTCGGAGGCGAGGGTTACATCGGACGTCAGTTGTGCGATCGAACTCATGGTAGACCCCTTTGATAACCCAAGCCGAATCACTCGGCAAGTTTGCCCACATACCGGCCCGCATGAAGCCAATTTAACGTCTGACGCACACCCTGAGGCGTACAATTGCTTAACACGAACGAAAGATCACATGATTGGACAAACCGGGATCAACAACGAGATCAATCTGCTGGTTCGATATTACTTTGACGGCAAGGAGGATTACCGTCTGGCCGCCAAGCGGGCACCGGATCCGCAGATGAAGGAACAACTGGATCACCTATGCAAGCAGCGGGAGCGGATGCATCAGGAGATACAGGAGCTTGAGACACAACTGGACGTGGAGATGAGCGATAACGGCCACGTCGGGGCGGATCTGAAGCGGGATTGGGAACGCCTGCGAGGGTCAATTCTGGGTCACGGACTCGAATCGGCGTTGCATCTGGCGCGATTGAGCGACACCCACGCGTTGGAACAGGCCGCGCGACTAGTGAATCCGAAGCTGGACGCCACGCTGGTCGAGATGATCCAGAAACATGTTGCAGAGTTGCGGGAAGGGTTGCGGCAAGTGGCTGAATGGGAGAAACAGGAGCACCACGCCACTGCGGATTGACAAGGCGATTGACGAGGCGATCAACGCCGCGCTTGTCCCGGCTGGCGTTTTCGCTCACAATCCCGCGTGATGAGCACAGGCGATCCCGATGTCCCGTTCCTGATCAACATTGTCGAAAAATGGACAGTGATTGAGTTCACCACCCCTTCGTTGATGGATCCGATTGTATTGGAGCGTACCGCACAGTCGCTCTATCGATTGATTGATGAAGAGGACAAACGGACCGTCATTCTCGATTTCACGCGCGTACAATACATCAGCAGTCAGGCGATCGGCATCGTGCTGACCATGAACAAGAAGCTGACGGCGCTGAATCGAAGCAAATTCATCCTTTGCGGCGTGGGCGATAAGCTCATGCAATTGATCAAAATCACCCGCCTCGACCGGCTGCTGACGATCAAGCCGTCGCAGGAAGAGGCGATCAAAGTGCAGATGTTCTTGTAGACATTTGGGCAATTGAGAACTGGAGGCAATGATGAAAGGTCTTGGAGCAGGCGTCGGACTCATTGGCATTCTCCTGGTCGTGGCATTCGGCTTTTACATGATGTTCGGCGGGCCGGGGAACCCTGGGTATGTCCGCCCGGCGATGGAAGCCAAGCGGGATACAGAGGAACTGGCCAATACGATCTCGGGTCGAGATTCGAACAAGGTACCCGTCACCGAATCGATTACGTATGAGGTCACTGCCAAGGGTATTCTGGTCAAGACGGTTGATCCGAACGGTGCCTTGGGGCAGAAGTTTGGATTGCGACCCGGCGATCTGATCATCGATCTGGCGGGCATCGCATCAGAACAATTCGCCGGTTCACCCAGCGACGCCAAGGCTTATATGCAAGGCCAATTCGCCCGTGAGCCGTGGATGGTTCGCCGTGGGGATCAGAAGCTGAATCTGCCGCAGGACCGCAATGTCGGGATCGAAACGACCGCCGCGCCAACGCCGCCGGACGCGACTGCGGTTGAGCCAACCACCCCACAACCCAATCAGCCGCGTGGGAACGCGCGGAATCAGGCACGGGATCTGGTCAACAAGATCGAATCGCACTAAAAGTGCATTTCTTGGTGTGGGCGTCTCGCCCACCAGTCAATGTAATTATTCATGTGGGCAGGATGCCCACACCACCTGTCGATGCCGCTCACCCCTCGCCGACGTTTCCTGGTCTGGGTCGTTTGTGTGGCAGGCATATTGGTCGGCATGCCCGGCTGGTTTTTTCTCTTGCGCGGGCACCGCATCCTGGATTCTGACGCGATTTTGTTTTCCGGTTGGATCGTCCTTTCCCTGCTAATCCTGCTTTTCTGGTGGCTGTTGCGCACCACCCCGCCGAACGCGATCAAGCTGCCGCCGGGGCGGTCGCAGTGGATCATCATGCTCGGGGCGGTGTGGCTGCATGCGAACGCGATCGTGTGGCTGGTGCCGGGGTTGTCGGATGATGCATTGAGGTATCGACGGGATGGTGCAATATGGCTATCGCTGCACTCGCCGTACTCCTTTCGTCCACAGAACGACTTCCGGTACTACTTCAGTTGGCAGTTTCCAGAGTCCGACTGGCTGGACAACCAGACGCCCTTTCCTGAGGTGGCAACCGTTTACCTCCCGACTGCACAAGTCGGCTTCGTGGCGATCCGGTGGATCGAAAACAGGCTGATCCCTGGCCCCTCACAAATCTGGATCGGCTTCCCCTGGCGCCACTATGTTGCAGACCTGGACTGGCGTAACCCGCTTCTTGTCTGGCGAGTCGCCTTCGGCTTAATGATGCTCGTCGCGACGTGGCTGATCATGCGGTGTTGCATGGCGATGGGTCGATCGGCGTGGTGGGCGGTGCTGATCGGCTGGCACCCGCTGGCGATCATCGAGACCTCCGGGATGGCGCATCAGGACGCGATCGGGATCATGCTGCTGGCGGCGGCGTTCTGGGCGTGGCTGCGGGTATTAACTCCCTCGCGCGGTACGCCGGGAGAGCTTTGGGGTGGGGGCCCGAGCGGTGCGAAGCCCCTCACCCCAACCCTCTCCCCTGAGTACACGGGCGAGGGGGACAGACCGATCCTGTCGTATTCGTCGCTCCCGGTGAAGACCAACCGATTCGCCCTACCCGCCGCCGGCGTGCTGCTTGCGCTTGCGTGCGGCGTCAAACCGCTGGCGATCCTCCCGGCCGCGTTTTGGTTTATCGTCCGTCCATCCGCTCGATGGGTCGTCCCGTTCATCGTGACCGCTTTGCTGCTGGCGTCTGTCCTGCTGTATCAGGACGGCTATATCGGCTTCTTCGAAACATTGCGTACCTACACCCAACAATGGGAGGCCAACGGCTCGTTCTTTCACATCATCCGAACGCAACTGCCCCCGATCTGGCCGCTGGGGAAGGTGTTTATTGAGCCGTGGGAATACGCCCGAATGCTCGGTGCGATCATCGTCTGCACGCTGGCGATCGGGCTGGTGTGGAAACGTGCTTACTGGACAACCGGCGTCTATTGGCTGGTGCTGGCATCGCTATTGGTCGCGCCAGTAGTCTATCCGTGGTATCTGTTGTGGCTATTGATCATCATCCCCATCCTGAGCCCGCGTTGGGGATTGACCGGCCTGATCTTTGCGGCCACCGTCACGATCAATTACCGACTATGGCATACGTCGAACTGGGTTTTGCCCTGGTCATGGCTGGCGATGGAATATGTGCCGGTCTATCTGGCGATGATCGTCGAGATCTTCTTCATGCGAACTAAAGACGCACAACCTTCCCCGACTCTGCCGACCGGTAAATCGCTTCCATGATCTCCATCCAGACCACGCCCGTCTGCCCGCCAGTGATCGGAGCGGTTTTGCCGGAAATACACTCCTTGAAGTGCCGCATCAACGCCGCGTGACCCGCCAGCTTCGGCTGCTTCATCGGCGTCTGCTTGGACTCTCCTCGATCGTCAAACCCACGAAAAATCGTCGGTCCCTGCGGCGTATACACATCGATCGCACCGGTCTCGCCCGACAGACGACACGATGTCCCGGTCTGCGACGCCGGTTGATTGACCGCCCAGGCGACACTGATCTCCGCCGTCGCCCCGCCGGCGAAGGTGATGATCATTGACGCGGCCTCCTCGACGGGCAGTTGGGTGAGTGTCGAATGGGTGGTCGCGTAGACCGACGCCAGCGTGTCGTTCAGCAGGTGCATCA
>JBGSMH010000660.1:0-8824 GCA_041740275.1 Phycisphaerae bacterium | reverse complement strand
CGTGGTGACCGGTTCGACATTCGAGTTGCGCATCGATGCGGCGACAATCCCACCGGCGATTACCGAACCCTTTCGCGCCGCGTTGACCGTCAGCGTCACCCGCACCAAAGACGGCAAGGCGTATGAGTTGGCGATCTCCAGCGAAGACCTGACCCCCACGCCGATCGGGCCGCCGCCGGTCGTCATCGAAGACAGTTATCTCGAACCCCCGCCGCAGGCGATGCGGATTGATCGCACCACCGAAACGCTGCTGGTCGATCGCGCGGTCGCCGATCAGCAGGAGCGAGATCGGTTTCTGGTGACGATCCCGATGCGCTTCGCGGGCAGCACCGTCAGCGGCGTGCTGGTGGATCTGACAATCAACACTGCACCGCAGGATGCCGAGCGGTCGGATGCGGTCGAGGCGATCAAAAAAGGGACGATCGCGTCGGCAGACGCGGCATCGAAACAGACGCCGGTGACGAGCGGATCAAGCGAAGAACTGGCAATGACCAGTGCGCTATCGGCACTCAAACAAACAGGCGATGCGCCGCGTGGGGCGCTGGCGTATCTGTCCGGGGCCAGCGGCGCGAAACTGACTGAAGCGGTGGTGCTGGTCGCCGATGAGGCACTGATTCAGGTGATCGCCCGGACGGCCGCAGAGAAATCGAGCGAATTGCAGAAATCGGATCGAGCGAATGTGGCGTGGCTGCTGGAACGCACCACCATCGCCGCGATCGGTGCCCAGGCCGCCAACGCGGAGAGCCCGCTGTCAGCGGGCGTCTATGCCGCGCTGAGCACCTATGCGGGTGAGCCAGGAAGACAGATCGATTCATTGCGGGCATTGATCGCACAATCCAACGGAACGGCGGATCTGGGCAATCGGCTGATCGCAGAAAACCTGATTTACCTGGAAGACGCCTCTCCCGCCTCGCGGGTGCGGGCGTTTGACTGGCTCAAATCGCGCGGGCTAGCCCCGGCCGACTATGACCCGCTCGCACCGACGCGTCAGCGACGGGCGGCGCTGGAAGCATCAAACAAAGACCCGACCGATATCAACCCCGCAAATCCGCCAACCACCCTACCGAGCAACCGGCCATGAGTGAAAACACTTCTGATCCCAAACCTGACGTGACGCCTGATTCGAAGCCTGACGCACCCGACGTCGATGCGCTGGAGAAATCGACGAAGAAAAAGCCGCAAGACACGCGCACGCGAGGACAAAAATGGCGTCGGCGAACCCTCGTCGTTCTGATGACGCTGCTGCTGGTTTTTGTCGTGGTGCGGGCGCTGGTTCCGCTTTTGCTCCCCACGATCATCCATCGCGTCGCCGGGATTTATGGCTTGACTGCGGCGTACGACAAACTCGATTTCAACATGATGGGAGGCGACGTCGGGCTGTGGAATCTTCGCTTCACGCCCAAAGAAGGCGGCGAACCGATTCTCACCATCGGCTACTGTCGCGGATCGGTCGGAACGCTTGCACTTCTTAAAGGCCAGCTCTATGTCGAGCGCGCCGAGGCCGAGGATGCAACGGTGGTGCTGGAGCGAATGCCCGATGGATCGATCCCGCTATTGGAACGATTTCTCAACGACCCCAGCATCGTCAAGAGAAGCTCGGCTCAAACCGCGGCGACGACACAGCCAACCAATATCCCGCTGGAATCGCCACTGACGATCCGTGCCTTGCGTCTGCAACACGCCGAAGCAAGGTTTATCGACCGCGCGGTTTCGCCCGCCACCGATGTGCGGTTGCTCCTCAATCTGATCCTGAGTGACATCGGTTTTGAAAACTCGCCCACGCGATTCAGCGTACACGTCAACTCGCCGGAGTTGCTGGGGGCGCTTTACGTCGATGGTCAGGCGACGGCACGGAACCAGTTGGTCAATGCCGATATCGCCGTGCGGATGATCGGACTCAACCTTAAGCCACTGACGCCGTATTTTGCGGCGTTTGGCGTGACGCCACTGGCGACGGACATCAGCGCAACCGCCTCGGGCAAACTGCGCATGACCCCCGCCGGTGCGACCACGCAACCGACCGAGGAAGAGCTTGCCAAGCCCGTCACCGCGGTCGCGATTAACCTGAACCTGTCGAATATCGAACTGACCGCCGACTCACAATACGCGGCATCACTCAAGAGCGTGCAGATCGACGTCCCCACCGCCTCTCCGAGCCAGATTCACATCGGCTCCGTGATCGTGGACGGGGCGCGCAGCTATACCTATCGAAACCCCGACGGACGTCTGGTTTTCTCGGGCATCGCCCTGGGTGCCGGCCCGACCAATGTCGTCAAACAATCCACGCCGACCAAAGCCGATGCACCGCCCGCTGCGGGCGTGACGCCTTCCGATCTGTCGAACGTGCTGCTTTTCGAGTTGGACCTACTACAGGTTCGGGATGCGCGTTTTCAGTTCGACGATTACGCCCAGGCCGGTCAGCCGCAAGTCAGCTTCGAGATCGAGAAGATTGAGCTCAAAGACATCAGCACGGACCCCGCCAAGGAAAGTCAGCCCAGCACGTTCCTGTTCGCCGCGCACTCACCGGCTTTAGCCGAGAAGATTGGTGTCAGTGGCCAGATCAATCTGGCGACCAAGGTGAAGACCCTTGATCTGAAAGTCCGCGCCGATGGCATCACCGGCGCGGCGATCGATCCGTACCTGAAGCCGCTGGGGATCAGCCGGGCGATGCAAAACGCCACCTTCACCGCCGACCTGGGTGCGAAGGTCGATCCGTCGCAGACCGGTGCGATCACCACCGGTTTTCACTTAAGCAACGTCAAACTTTTGGACGACAAGGCCGAGTGGTTTGCGTTCTCCAAGGTCAATTTTGACGATGTCCGCTTTGCCTCGGATGGGTCGAGAATCACCCTCGGCAACGTCGCGATCAACGGCCCGGCGATGGCAATCGACCGCTCGAGCGAAGGGGCGATCACGACGCTTGGTTTCACGTTTGATCCGAGTGCAATCACGCCCACAGCCCCCGCCAGTCCCTCGATCGAAGCGCCTACGACCCAGCCGCAAAATCAGGTTGAACCGGAGACGACTGAGCCGCTGAAACTGCCGGTTCTGGAGATCGTTAAGTTCACCTGGAACGACCTGTCGCTGACCGTCAACGATGCCGCGATCATGCCCGCCACGTCGTACAAATTGGTGGATGTGGATGTGCTGGTCAAGAATCTGTTGCTGGACCAAAAAGCCACAGATGCCAAACCGGGCACGGTGTCAGTGTCGCTGAACTCGCCGGGCAATCTGGAGACGTTCAAGATCGACGGGACGATTGCGCCCACCGGCGAATCGATGGCGTTTGATGTCAAAGGCAACGCAACCGGCGTGACGCTCGCGGGGCTCAAACCGCTGCTGAATACCTTCGGCATCGATCCGGTACTCAAGCAAGGGAACTTTGTTTTCGCCGCCATAGGCGATGCACGGAAGACGGAAAAGGCGTTTGAAGCCAACCTCGCGCTCAAAGACATCTCCCTTACCGACGCGTCCGACGCGTGGATCAAGTTGGGATTGCTGGAGGTGAAGAAGGCGTCGTTCGATGGAAAGCTCGCGGCCGTCGATTCGGTGACGATCAGCAAGCCGGTGTTGCGTGTGGAACGTGACGATCAAGGTCGCTTGAGCGCCGCCGGTGTGAAGTTGATCACACCCCCCAACGCACCCCCACCGCCGCCGGTCGATCCAACCGCCCCGCCGATGCCGTCGCGTGTGGAGATCGCGTTGCCGATCGTCGCAAAGCTTAATTCGCTGAAGCTCGATGCGGCCCAGATCGAGTTTGTCGATCAGGCGGTCCAGCCAGCGGCCACACTCAAACCGCAAGTCGATTTTTCTCTTCAGAACGCGGTCGTTGGGGAAGAAGCCAAGCCCGCGAGTTTTGACGCGACCATCTCGCTCCCCGGCGCGATCGGCCAGATCAAGGCCACCGGTTCGTTGCTTGCGGCACCGACCAAGCAAAGCATCAGCGTCGTCGCGACCGGCACCGGATTGGGCGGATCGGCGTTTGCGCCGTATCTGCCTCCCGGCATCACCACCAGCACTGACAAAGGATCATTCAAAGCCACCTTCGCCGCCGAACTGTCGCACAACCTGCAAGGCGGGTCGGCGATTCGCGTTACGGCATCGGACGTGCGCCTGGATGACGGCTTGCAGGCCGATCCTGCGGTAAAACTGGATTCCTTCACGCTCGATATCCCGCAGTTCAATCTCGAAGGAGCCGACAAGGCGATCACCATCAAAGAGCTCACCACCCGTGGATTGACCGCGCGGGTGTTTGAGGACGATCGCGGACTGGTCTTGCCGATGCTGGTCATCGGCGAAGCCGCGGTTGAGCATAAAGATGCCGCACCACCAAACGCCGTACCCCCCGCACCCGACAAACAGGCACTTGTCGGCGAAGCCGTTGATATCGAGAAACTCCGCGCCGCCGCCCGCATCACAGCACCCCTGGTCACCATCGAAAAGCTGGATATCGGTGCCGAGCGACTAAGCATCCAGACCCCCGACCTTGCCTATCCGCTGGCGGTGACAAATCTGTCGCTGACGGGTCAGGATATTCAGATGCTCGGCCCGAATCCGGAGAGGCCCAAACCGTTTGATCTGGTCGTCACTGGCGGGATCGAAAAGCTCGTCGATTCGCTCCTCGCCAAGGCAACCCTTCGACCGCTTGCCAAAGAACCGTTGGCGAAACTGAACATCGACATCACCGGCATTCACGGCACAGAGTTGACCACACTCATCCCCTCGCTGGCGGACAAGCTGGATGTGTCGGGTCTGTCGGATGGACGATTGACCGCAGAGGTCGATGCCCAGTTGTCGTTTACGCGTCGCGGCATTTTGGGCATCGACATGGATCGGGACATCGGTGCCTCGATGATCACCATCAAGAATGTCGCACTCACCCAGCAAGGCGAAAAGCGGCCGCTGGGTGCGGTGGATGAGGTTCGCATCGAGCAATTGCGGCTGACGCAGAACCCGACCAATGTGCTGGTCAAATCGTTGGATATCGTCAAACCGGCAGCACACATCTGGCGCGATGAAGCGGGGATTCATGCGTTGGGTCTGACGCTGAAACTGCCCGCCGAAAACGTGCCCGCGACGCAACCTGTTGCGCAATCCCCGCAAGTCGCGCCGGAGCATCCGTCCGTAGTGAAGGAAGTCGTCGTCGAGTTGGAAAAGGAGCTTGAAGCCGATATCCAGGATGTCACGATCAACAGCCTCACCGTCAGCGGGATCGACCTGCTGATCGAGGACCGCGTCGGCCAACCAGTCACGCAATTGCCGATCGATGAATTGGACATGGAAGTCAAAGGGCTGACGACGCGTGCCTTGCGGGAAAAGCTGCCCGTTCGGTTCAACGTGCTCGCCGGTGCGGGGGAAACGCCGGTGATGCTTGCCGATGGGAGTTTTTCCGAGCCGCGCGAAGTCTTTGCACAATTCACCGCCAACGGTCTGATCTATGCCTATCCCAAGCCCGAGGGTTGGTTCAAGATGTCGCTCAGCGCGTTTGATCTGCGAGCGGCCAAGGGCATCGCGCAGCAGATGGGGATCGATGTGGGGAATGGAACGCTCGATTTTTCTGCCGACGCGCGGATGGCGGGAGCGGACACGTTTGATCTGAAACTCAACCCGACGCTCAACAGTCTGCGCGTCAGCGATTCGGCCGATGGCAAGATCGCCAGGTTCCTGCAAATCGGCGTACCGCTGGATCTGGCGTTGGTGGCGGTGTCGGATGCGGACGACGCGATCTCCCTGCCCGTGACCGCGCCGATCAACGCCGGGAAGATCGATGTCGGATCGATCGTCGGCTCTGCCGTCGGTGCGGTCGGGGCTCAGATCATGAAAGCGGTCGCCGCAGCACCGATGAAGGCCGGTGCTGGGCTGGCGGGAATGGTCGGGATCGACCTGTCGAAGGAAAAAGACCTTTCTCCCATCTCGGTCGGTTTTCAGCCGGGTGAATCACTCCTGACAGGCGATCAGGAGTCGCAGATCAAGCAGATGATCGAGCGACTGAAGCAGGACCCGACGTTGCAGATTACGCTCAATCACACGCTCGGGACCGCCGACGCGGAATTGAGCAGCCAGCGTGCCAATCCGTCGCAGGATGACGCCCGCGCGATCGCCGAGCGATTACGACAACGCAAATTTGACTTGCAGCGTCAGCAGGTCGAGTTGTCATCGACGCTTCGCGTCGCGCTGGCAAGTCAGAACAAGGTGCTGGCAGATGAGTCGCTGGCATCGCTGAAATCGGTCAGTGCGAATCTGGCTTATACCGAAGAGTCACTGGACGACATGCTCGGCATCCTGCGGCGCGGATCGGCGCGGTATGCGGATCGACGAAGTAAGGCCGCCGCATTGGAATTGGCGAAGTGGCGACTGGAGGCGATTCAGGATCGCTTCCTTTCCTCGGACGTAAAAGACATCGCCGACCGGATCGCGGTGGCGCGGCCAACCGCGTCGCTGGAAAACGCCCCGGAACAAGGCCTGGTGGAGATCAAGTTTGCGCGGCGGGCGAAACAGTAGGTTCAGAAAAGTTTGGAGTTTGAAGTTGGGCACCCTATTCCCAGTTGAACTCGGTCACCACTTCAATATCAGGATGCAGACTCCGGTGCACCGGGCACGTGTGGGCGGCGTTGATGAGTTTTTGCCTTTGCACTTCGGTCGCGTTTGCAGATGCCGGAACCTGAAATGTCACCGTCAGTTTCCCCACCCGGCGAGGTGCGGTCGCGGTCATCTCCTTGATCACTTTCACCTTCGTTCCGGCGATGTCGATATTTTCCCGGGCGGCGATCATCCCCATGATCGTCAACATGCACGCGCCCAATGAAGTGGCCAGCAAGTCTGTAGGGGAAAAGCTCTCGCCTTTGCCGTTGTTATCGACCGGGGCGTCAGTCCAGAGGGTTTGCCCGCTTTTGGCGTGCGTGGCATGGGTGTGTAGTGGCGGTTGATAGGTAAGGTTGATTTCGACCATGTGGTGATCTTAACCCCCTATTGTACGGATGACGAACTAACGTGCCCCTGTTGTCGTACGCTTGATTAGTGGCAAATACCGGTACTGATCCGATATACTGAACAAGCCCTGTGGAGAAAAACGGGCAATCCCATTGGCAGGCGGAGCCGGTTCACAACCCGTTGACGGATCGACAGTTACGCGGGATTGGGCTCGGCGACGACAGGCGGTTGGTCGTCGTCACGATGGTCCTCACAAGGCGGTTTACATCGCGGATTTGGACTGGAAAAGCGAAGCGATGGCAGATGCAGATTCTTGCGGAGCAATGAACTTTTTTTTGCAAAGTGTTCATTTTTCACTTGAAGTTAATGCCCTAAAAAGGCTAAACAGGTGTGTTCCATCGGAACCGGCCTCCGGATGGAGAAGGCAAAGCCCGCTTTGGGTGGCGCCGAGTAGGAAGGGCAGCAAACCCGATGCGGGTGTTTTCGCTCACACGAAAACGACGCCTGGGGTTCTGATGCAGGTTGTCGTTTTACACCCTTGAGAAGTTCTGTTGCGCCCGCCGGCCTCGCTGGGCAGACAGTTCCGAAGGAAAAGCACCATGGATTTCGCACCCGTAGCCCGTCGCGCCCGTCACCGTGCGCGTTCGCAGAGTGTCACCAACCCGATCCGCCACGCCGCGCAGCACGTCGTCGAGCAACTCGAAGAACGACGGCTGCTGTCGATCACGCTCGCCGATGGCGAATTGGTCGTACAAGGCAGCTTTCGCAAGAACAACGGCATTAGCGTTGATCTGTCGAGCGATGGCGCGACCTACGGCGTGCGAGTCAACTCCGAGCGCCAAACCTTCAACGCCGCTGATGTCAAGTCACTGAGAATCCTCGGTGGGCGGTATCACGACTACATCGCGGTCGGGAAATACACCACCCTCGGTGCCGAAATCTACGGCGGATGGGGCAACGACACCATCATCGGCGGACAAGGCAACGACCAGGTCTACGAAATCGGCGGGGGCAATCGAATCTACACCCAAGGCGGGGATGACTACATCTTTGGCGGCGTCGGTGACGACATCGTCTACGGCGGGTACGGCAACGACGCCTTCTTCGGCAACGGCGGGATCGACCGCATGTTTGGCGAGTTCGACGACGACTACTTTGATGGCAGCGATCGGAAAAACATCGCCTACGGTGGACCTGGAAACGACAAAGCGATCAACGCCAGCTATATCCGTGATGTCGAAGATTATCCCGGTTCGGCTGGTGCCAGAGCCGCATCCTCGGGCACATTCCGACTCAGTGGCAGCGTACTCACCGTCACCGGACTCAGCTCCGCCAATAATGTCTTTAGCATTGGCTACAGCGACAGCACTAACAAATACATCAGCGTCACCGTTGGCACGACCAAGCAGTTCTACGTGAGCGGGGATCTGTCGCAGATACGCGTCGTCGGAGGACCCAGGAACGATTTGGTGCAGGTTAGCTCGTCGATCACCCTTCCGATGGCGATTGACACCCTTGCCGGTAGCGACACCGTTTACGCCGGGTCGGGCAATGACACGATCAACGGCGGGGACGGGGACGATCGACTCTCCGGCGGCAAAGGCAATGATCTGATCAGCGGCGGAGAAGGCAACGACACGCTGGCTGGTGAAGATGGCAACGACAGCATTTCCGGCAACAACGGCAATGATCGTATCTACGGCTCCAAAGGCAGAGACATGATGGACGCCGGTGGTGGCAGCGATTTTGTCGATGGCGGATCAGATTACGATCTGCAGACTGGTGGCGAAATCAAGCGGAACGTCGAAGGCACGCTGACGACCGCAATCCCCGGCGGATCAGGCGGAAGTGGCACAACCCCCCCAGGCGGTGGGACGACCACGCCCCCCGGTGG
>JBGSMH010000659.1:0-1614 GCA_041740275.1 Phycisphaerae bacterium | reverse complement strand
GCAGCCAGTCGTAGAAGGGGCGCTGGTCCTCGAATTCCAGCGTGCAGATCGAGTGCGTGATGTTTTCCAGCGCGTCCTCGATCGGATGCGCGAAGGTGTACATCGGATAGACACACCACTTGTCGCCCGTGTTGTGGTGCGTGGCGTGGCGGATGCGATAGATGGCCGGATCGCGCAGGTTGATGTTGGGCGATGCCATGTCGACCTTGGCGCGCAGGATATGGCTACCGTCCGGGAATTCACCGACCTGCATGCGCTTGAACAGGTCCATGTTTTCTTCGACGCTGCGATTGCGGAAGGGGGAATTCTTGCCCGGCTCGGTCAGCGTGCCGCGGTTGCTGCGCATTTCATCGGCACTCTGGCTGTCGACGTAGGCATGGCCGGACTGAATCAGGTATTCGGCGCTGGCGATCATCCAGTCGAAATAGTCGGAGGCATGGTAGAGATTGCTCTCGCCGTCGCTGTCCCACGAAAAGCCGAGCCAATGCACGGCGTCGATGATCGAGTCGACGAATTCCTTCTCTTCCTTTTCCGGGTTGGTGTCGTCGAAGCGCAGGTGGCAGCGGCCACCGTAATCGCGCGCCAGACCGAAATTCAGACAGATCGATTTGGCATGGCCAAAGTGAAGGTAGCCGTTGGGTTCAGGCGGAAAGCGAGTGCGGATTTTTGCCGGATCAGGGGCGCCAGCCAATTGTTGTTCGCCCAGCCCGGGCTTGCCCGACCAGCGGCGCTGAGCGTATTTGCCATTCGTCAGATCGGCATCAATGATGTTGCGGATAAAATTGCTTGCTGGCGCAGGGGCTTCTTTCGGGGCGTGACTCACGGCGCTGTCCTTGATTCGATAAGAGGGCTATTTTAACCGGAGGATGGCTGAAACCGATGTTTCACCGGCCATTCAGGATAAAAACTTGTTGTATTCGACGGGGTGCTTCGGCTTGTCCGGCCTCTTTGACGGCGAAAGCGGTTAAACTGCGTCAGTTTTTCCATTCCAGCCGCAATTCACCCATTGAAACGCACATCCGAGTTTGAGGACTGTCTCGCCGTCGACCAGCGTCGTTTGCGCTCGATGGCGCGCGATCTGCGCCATCTGTTCGGCGCCAAGCGAGATGTTTTGCAGGCCGACTACGACCGGCTGCTGGAAAAGTCTCGCACCGCCGTTGCCGCGCGCCGCGAGAATTTGCCTTGCCCGAAATTTCCGGACGAGCTGCCGGTTAACGAGCGCCGTGCCGAAATTGCGGCGCTGATCAAGAAGCATCAGGTGGTGATTGTCTGCGGCGAAACGGGTTCGGGGAAAACGACCCAGATTCCAAAGATCTGCCTCGAACTGGGGCGGGGAACGACCGGACTGATCGGCCACACGCAGCCGCGCCGCATCGCCGCGCGTTCGACGGCGGCGCGTATTTCGCAGGAGCTTGAAAGCGAACTCGGACGCGTGGTCGGCTACAAGATCCGCTTCACCGATCGCACTTCGCCGCAGTCTTACATCAAACTGATGACCGACGGCATTCTGCTCGCCGAGACGCAAGGCGACCCGTGGCTCGGCCAGTACGACACGCTGATCCTCGATGAAGCGCACGAGCGCAGCCTGAACATCGACTTCCTGCTCGGCTACCT
>JBGSMH010000658.1:0-3216 GCA_041740275.1 Phycisphaerae bacterium | reverse complement strand
TTTGGTGATGGAATTGAGAACTATGGTGCCGGGAATAAGACCACCGTCACTGTCCGCAACAATCTTGGTACTGTGATACTGTCGGGAGCCAATACGTTTGGTGCAAATACTGCGGCGGGCGATTTGGTCGTCGGAATCAATTCGACGAATGTGGGCGGCACCGTCCTGATCAACGGTTCAACCAGCGCCAACGCAAATGTGGTCGTTGCGGTG
Organism: Phycisphaerae bacterium; assembly: GCA_041740275.1. GTDB lineage: Bacteria > Planctomycetota > Phycisphaerae > Tepidisphaerales > Tepidisphaeraceae > BPJO01. The sequence continues at coordinate 3,003 of JBGSMH010000658.1, read as the reverse complement.
GGTACGCTCGGTGGCACTGGAGACGGCATTACGACCGGCCTAATTAGCGGCCCGGTAACGGTCGGCACTGGCGGGCTGGTTCGCGATTCCTTCCTTGCCCCTGGAAACAGTGTCGGTCAATTGACTGCCGCGTCTGTCAATTTCGGCACAGACGGACAACTGAATATCGAACTGAACGATGTCGGTGCCGGAACCAGCGATGGCACAGTTGACCTGCTCAACGTCGTTGGCGAGCTAAACATCACCAACGCGGCGGTCGATTTTGCGGCCACCGGTACGCTTAACGATACCGCGTACATCTTTGCCACCTATGGCACGCTATCCGGTGCTATGTTTGCGGCAGTAACCAATCTGCCCTCAGGCTATGAGATTGACTACAACTACGGCGGGACGAACGACACCATCGCACTCGTCATCCCCGAACCTGCGAGCCTCGGTGTGTTGGCGATGGCGGGTCTTGGCCTGCTGCGTCGTCGGCGCGGCTGCTAAACAGAATCGGATCGACAGGTAGAGTTAACAAAAAACGGGATCGGGACGATCGAAAGATTGTCCCGATCTCGCTTGATTTAGGCCTGACGCATCGGCATGCCACCTTGCTTGCATGGGGGGCACCATCGTCAACGTCACTTCATTGGATTTTGCACGGTAATTTTGAACGGCATGCCTTTGGCGATGCCATAGGTCTTGCTGAATTTGCCGTCGCGGATCGCCAGTGTCAATCCTTCACGATGCAGCACCGCCATGCCGCTTTCGACAGGCACGTCGGCGTAATCCTTGACGACCGGCAGCGTCAGGTCATGTCCGCCGATCTCTATTCGCACCTGCGATCCGGCAACCAATCCGATCGCTGCGTACTGGTCCGGCGCGATCGTCGTATAGACGTTGCCGTGCGTATCACTGACGCCTTTGATCGTCCCGCTGATGGGCTTCTGCTCCGCAATGACCTTCTTCGCCACCGGTGGCTTGCTGTCGGGTGACGAGGACGAGGGTGTTCCACACGATGTTGCCCCGATCGCCGCGATGCACAGGCATAGTGCCGATATCCGATTCACGATGGACTCCTTTGTTTCTTGCAGACTTTTGCGGAGAGAGTACGCGGTTTGTTTCGGCATTTCACGCCGGGCGACGCGGTTTTGCACGGTGTGGCAGTTTCTTTGCGAACAGGCGAAAGATGCCGCAGGGTATCGTTGACGCACCAGCCATGAGCGGCTACATTATATTCGTTTTAGCGAATACAGTCTTAACCTGGAGAATTACGATGGCCGCAAGAAAACCGTTGGTCCTGATCCTATGTACGGGCAATTCATGCCGCAGCCAGATGGCAGAGGGGTTTTTGCGATATTATCAGTCGGATCTTTATGAGGTCGCCAGTGCCGGCACGGATCCCAAGCCACAAATCCATCCGCTGGCTATCACCGTCATGTCCGAGGTCGGCATCGACATATCCGGTCAGCGGCCGGAGTCGTTGAGCGAATATCTCGGCAAAAAGCCGGTCCTGCATGTCCTGATCGTGTGCGATCGGGCCAACGGAACCTGTCCGCGCATCTGGCCGGGGGCGTATTCCAAGACCTATATGCCCTTTGATGATCCGGCCGATGCGGTCGGAACCGAGGACGAGATCCTCGCGGTATTCCGACAGATTCGGGATCAAATCGGCGAAGCAATGCGCGAGTGGAAACCCCCCGTGCCCGAGCGGGTCGGCCAAGCAAAGGCGATATGAGCACTGGCCTGACCAAGCAACTTTCGTTTCTTGATCGTTACCTGACGGTCTGGATCTTCGCCGCGATGGTGATCGGGGTGGGCTTGGGTTACTTGGTGCCCGGGTCGCGGGATGCGATCAACCGCCTCAACGTCGGCACGACCAACATCCCCATCGCGATCGGCCTGATCCTGATGATGTACCCGCCGCTGGCGAAGGTGCGGTATGAAGAGCTTGGCGATGTGTTTCGCAACTGGCGAATACTGGGCATCTCGCTTTTGCAGAACTGGATCATCGGCCCGATTTTGATGTTCGGGCTGGCGGTCCTGTTTCTGCACAACCACAGTGAGTTGATGATCGGCCTGATTCTGATCGGCATCGCGCGGTGCATCGCGATGGTGATCGTCTGGAACGAACTGGCCAAAGGGGACACCGAATACGCCGCCGGGCTGGTGGCGTTCAACAGCATTTTCCAAGTGCTGTTTTACAGTGTCTATGCGTGGCTGTTCATCACCGTTCTTCCGCCGCTGATCAGGCTCAAGGGTGCGGTGGTCAATATCGGAATCGCGGAGATTGCCTGGAGTGTCTTCATCTATCTGGGCATCCCGTTTCTGGCCGGGATGATCACGCGATTCGCGCTGGTCAAATCCAAAGGCCGCGACTGGTACGAAAAACGGTTCATCCCTCGTATCAGCCCGATTACGCTGATCGCATTGCTTTTCACGATCGTGGCGATGTTTATCTTTCAGGGCGAAAAGATCGTGCGCCAGCCGTGGAATGTGCTGCTGATCGCGGTGCCGCTGTTGATCTATTTCGTGGTGATGTTTTTGGTCAGCTTCTGGATGGGGCGGAAAGTCGGGGCAGACTATTCCAAGACTGCCACCGTCGCATTTACGGCTTCGGGCAATAATTTTGAACTTGCGATCGCGGTGGCGGTGGCGGTGTTTGGCATCGACCACGGGGCAGCGTTCGCCGCCGTCATCGGGCCGCTGGTGGAAGTGCCCGCGCTGATCGCACTTGTGAATGTGAGCCTGTGGCTCAGACGCCGGTGGTTCGCCGACGAGACCGTTGCCGCTGTGGCGGTACGCGGCGATTGACCCCTGCGTCCCGCATGGACGGCATCACTGCTCCGGCAGATCTTCCGACCGACTTTCGAGCAGCCGTTAGAGAATGCGCATATCCTTGGGGATGTGAACGGTGACATATTCGCCCGCTTCAACTTGCGTGTAGGAGTGGTCCAGCAGGCCGTCGAAGAGAATCGTGTCGTCCTGCTCCAGGCGGAAGGTCTCGTCCTCGACGCGCAG
>JBGSMH010000657.1:0-2928 GCA_041740275.1 Phycisphaerae bacterium | reverse complement strand
GAAGCGGCGCGCAGCAGACTTTCCCTGCGCGCAGCAGACTTTCTCTGCGCGCAGCACACGAGGACGTCAGGTCAGATAATGCGACGTTTTTCTAGGCCGGACCCATAAAACACGGGATTCGTTCAAAAAACGCATAGATGGCAAATGCACCTTGAAGGATGTCAAGTCGAGGCGAAGGCGGATCGATGAGTAGGCATACCGATCAACACCCGCTCAGTTTCGTAGGCCGCGCCATCCGCGTGCCGCGACTTCGGCTGCACACCGCCCACCGCCGACTGCATACTCCATCCAATCCGGTTTACTCTCGACTGCGTTGCCCGCACAATCGACGGCTATGTTTGGATCACACCTTTCCATTGCCGGCGGGATGCACAAGGCGCTGACCGAGGCCGAGCGATTGTCGTTTGATACGGTGCAGGTTTTCACCAAGAACCAGCAGCAATGGAAAGCACCGCCCTTGCCGCAGGAGGCGATCGATCAGTGGAAATCGGAATTGAAGCGCGTGGGTTTCGGGCATGTCGTCAGCCATGACAGTTACCTGATCAATCTGGCGTCGCCCGATCCGGTGTTGCGCGCAAAAAGCCTGGCGATGTTTGATGAAGAGATCACGCGGTGTGACGCACTGGGGATTGGCTATCTGGTAACGCACCCGGGGGCGCACATGGGGGATCGCGACGACGCGAAAAGTGAGCAGGCGGGGCTGGACCGGATCGCCGAGGCGGTGGTGGGATTGCTGAAGAAACATCCGAAAAGCAAGACGATCATTTGCCTGGAATCGACCGCCGGGCAGGGGACGGGATTGGGGCATCGGCTGGAGCATTTGGGGCGGTTGCTCAAGCAGATCAAGCAGCCGAATCGGGTGGGGATTTGCTTCGATACCGCGCATCTGTTCGCGGCCGGTTACGATTTTCGCGGCAGGAAATACGCGGCATTCCTGAAGACGGTTGATCAGACGGTCGGGATCGATCGGGTGAAGGTGTGGCACTTGAACGACTCGAAAAAGGCGTTGGGCAGCCGGGTGGATCGACACGAACACATCGGCCTGGGCACGATCGGGGTCGAGGGTTTTTCACCCATTATTAAGGACAAGCGGTGGAGCGAGGTGCCTAAGATTCTGGAGACGCCCAAGCTCAAACACGAGGACGGGCGCGACTGGGACACCGTGAATCTGGAGTTGCTGAAATCGCTCACGAAGAAGTAAAAAGGGAACGCCATGCCCACACGCTTATCCGCCGAGGAAGTTGACCAACGATTGACCCGACTGCCCGACTGGGCGCTGGCGGGGGCGTCGATCGTCAAGACGTATTCGTTCAAGGACTACCACCGTACGATGGCGTTCGTCAACGCGGTCGCGTGGATCGCCCATCAGTCCAACCATCACCCCGATCTGGAAGTCGGCTACAACAAGTGCGTGGTCAAATATTCCACCCACGATGCCGGCGGAATCACGGCGACGGATTTTGAGTGTGCCGCGCGCGTGGAGGCGCTTGGCGCAAAGAAGTGATCAGAACGGTAACGCGATCGGCACGATCGCGATGACGACGACCATGACGACGAAGTTGAGGGGCAGGCCGAATCGGACGAAGTCGGTGAATCGATACCCGCCCGGCCCGTAGACCATGAGGTGGGTGTGGTAGCCGATGGGCGTGCTGAACGCCGCCGATGCCGCGACCGCCAGCACCACGCCAAACGGTAGAAAGCTAACGCCCATCGCGGCAGCGGCGGCTTTTGCGATCGGGAACGCCAACGCTGCCGCAGCGTTATTGGTGATCAGTTCAGTGAATAGGAGTGTCAGCAGATATACGCCCACCAACACCCCCCAGGGCCCGAGCGGTTTGAATATCCAGAGCATGTTGCCCGCGACAAAATCCGCCGCGCCGGTGGTCTCCATCGCCCGGCCGATTCCGAACGACGCCCCGATCGCCAATAGCGTTCGCCAGTCGATGCTGCGTCGGGCCTGATCGGGTGTGCAGCAGCGAGTCAGTACCATCATCGCCGCCGCCAACGCGGTGCAGGTGACGATGGGGACCGACGTGCTGAGCGTCATCGCGCCGACCATGACGATGAGAATCGAAAGCGCGGCCAGCGATTTTCGTTTGGACTTGTCGGGCGAATCATGTACCGGGACCGTCGAAAAGTCTGCCGATGGGATTCGTCTCGGTAACAACCATCGCGAGGTCAGCAGGATGTAGCCCATCCCCGCAACCGCCGCCGGGATGCCGACGATCGCCAAATCCCAGAAGCCCAGCGTCGGGAAGGTCGCGTCGGTGCGTCGGGAATCGTTCATCAGCCCCAGGACGACCAGGTTGGTGCTCGTGCCGATCAGCGTGCATACCCCGCCCAATAGCGTGGCAAAGGAGAGGGGCATGTAGAGTTTGGACGCCGGGACGCCGGTTCTGTGGCTCCAGTCGCGGATGACTGGGATGAACATCGCCACGACCGGCGTGTTGTTCATAAACGCACTGATCCCGGCGGCGGGGAGCATCATGCGCAGTTGGGCTTTCCAGATCGAGGTCGGCTTTCCGAGCACCTTGTTCGACAGCATCGAGAGCGCCCCGGTCTGACTCAGCCCGGCAGCGACGACAAACAGCGTGCAGACGGTGACGAGCCCTTCATTGCCGAACTGCCCGACGATCTCTTTGGGATTCGGAAACAGCGGCGAGATCGCACCCATGCCCATCAGGATCGCCATCGCGCCAAGCATGACCACGTCCGGGCCAGCGATCTCCCGCGCCAGCGCGTACAACACGCCGGCGAGCAGAATGAGGGTAAACCAGCCTTCCCACGGCATCGAAGACTCCATTTCGAGGCCGAACAATACGATGGAGTCCTATTGTTGTCAAATACTATAGGAATTGTAGGTATTAAGGTCGTGCAATATCAAACGACCAAAATCCGCCGAAAAACTCGTGACAAATCCCCGATTTG
>JBGSMH010000656.1:0-5215 GCA_041740275.1 Phycisphaerae bacterium | reverse complement strand
CTGGTCAGTGTCTGGCAACTCTCGGACGGGAAACTAGTCGGAACCATGTCGCCCGGCCCGGAGGTTGGCGGAAACAACGGCTGGACCGACATCCCCTACGGCCTGCGTGCCATGAAAACCAAGGATGGTGAATACCGCATCACCGTCGAAGAAGGCCTCCGGGGCAAGGTGCTGGTCTACCGGTGGAAGCCGGAGAAAAAGTAGGCCATCCGGTCGACCTGCCGCGAAACAAGCCGCTGAGAAATTGGGCGCCGCCGGACGTCGGGTTATCCTTGCACCGATGCGATACGCCTCACGGCCATTGCTTTTCCTTGCTTTGATCCTGTGCCAATCCGCTGCGGCTGCCAACGACCTTCGCACCGATGCGGAGGCGGGACTCGAGCGGGCGGTGACTTTTTTCCACAGCAAAGTCGCCACCGAAGGCGGTTATCTCTGGCGGTACAGCGCGGACCTGCGGCTGCGCGAAGGCGAAGGTAAGGCCAACGACACCACCATCTGGGTACAGCCCCCGGGCACGCCGGCAGTGGGGCTCGCGCTCTTGCAGGCGTGGGAGCGAACAAAAAAGCCCTATCTACTGGATACGGCACGGGACGCAGGCCACGCGCTGGTCCGAGGACAACTTCAATCGGGTGGCTGGAACTATGCCGTCTATTTCGACCCCGCCGAACGCAAACGCTTCGCCTATCGCATCGATGGCCAGCCGTCGAAGAAAGCGAAAGTCATCTCCATCTTTGACGACAACACCTCACAATCGGCGATCCTCTTTCTTGCGCAACTCGACAAGGCAACCGGATTTACGGACAAGTCGATCAACGATGCCGCGCTGCGCGGCATCGACGCGATCCTCTCGGCGCAGCATGCGAATGGTGCCTGGTCGCAGGTCTGGGACGGGCCCGTTCCACAGGACGCGGACCCGAAACTCAAAGCGTCGTTCCCCCAGGACTGGCCGCGAAAATACCCCGGCGGGGACTATTGGTGGCATTACACGATCAACGACAACACGATGTCCGATACCATCGAGATGCTGCTTGCGGTAGCCGACATCTATGACCAGCCGCGATACCGTGACGCCGCGATCCGTGCCGGCGATTTTCTGATCCGCGCCCAACTGCCCGAGCCGCAGCCCGGCTGGGCCCAGCAGTACGACAAAAGCCTTCATCCCGCCTGGGCCCGTAAATTCGAACCGCCTGCGGTCAGCGGTGCCGAATCCCAAGGCGTGATCCGTTCGCTTATCCGCCTGCACGAAGTGACCGGCGAAAAGCGGTTTCTCGAGCCCGTCCCACCAGCGCTGGCATGGATGAAACGATCGCTCCTGCCAGACGCACAGTTGGCGCGCTTCTATGAATTGAAAACCAACCGGCCGCTTTATATGACGCGCGATTACGCGATCACATACGAAGATACCGACCTGCCAACGCACTACGCCTTCAAGGTGAAGGTCGATCTGGCGCGACTGGAAACCGCGTTCACCGATCAAGCCAGGAAACGCGCGCCCGCGTCCGCCAAAAAACCGAGTGATGAAGCGGTCCGCGAGATTCTGTCCGCGCTGGATGCGCGCGGTGCATGGGTCGAGGACGGCACGCTCAAATACCACAAAATTGACGGCCCGGTCATCACCTGTGAGACGTTTATTCGCAACGTCAATATCCTGTCGGCCTATCTTGCCCAGACCCCAAAATAGACCGCCGCCGCACCTCGCTCGGCTGGATCGCATCAGAGCCCAAGGTCGCGCAGGTATTTGATGGAAATATCGCAGGCGGTCGGCGTGTCGAACGTGCGGGATTCCTCATCGACGATCAGCCATTGGTCGTAGCCGATCTGTTTTAGCGCGGTGATCGCTTCGCCAAGTTTCAGCATGCCGGTTCCGACCGGACAGAACGATCCGTCGGCGGCGACGTCTTTCAGGTGGATGTTGTTGATCAGGTGCGCCAGCGTTTGGATCGCACCGCCCAGGTCGGTGATGCCGCAGCTATGCGCGTGGGCGGTGTCGAAAGTGAGCCCGCAAACCGCCCGGTCGAGCGCCGCACCGGCGTGCAGCAGATCGGGGAGTTCGGCGAAGATCGAGCCGGTGTGGTTATGCAGCGAAAAAGCGATGCCCGCATCGGCGAAGCGTTGACCGGTCGTGTGGAGCATCTGGATCGCCTGATCGAACCCGCCGGGCTTGGGACAGAAACAATAGCAGACGTGCTCGGCGCTGGCCGATTTGGCGAAGTCGAGCACGCGGTCGGTGTTGCCCGGCCATGTGGCGTAATCGGTCCCGGGATGGAACACGATCCCACCACGACTGAGCGGTGCGGCGGCACCGGCACTTTGCAGGAAATTCGAGTAGCTGAAATCCCACGCGCGCAGTTGATCGGTCTTAATCTGCACGCCCGAAAATCCGCACCGCTGCGCGCTACGCATGACCTCTGACGCGCCATCGACACCCGAACCGATCCGAGAGATTCCCAATTTCATGGCTGATACCTCACCGCCACCTCGCCGCCGCCGTGCGCCGACTCCCACATCGCCTCAAACACCGCCATCGTGTGCGTCGCCTGGCTGATGTTTGACTCCGCAGGCCTTGACTCGCGGATGGCGCTGGCAAACTCCTGCAACTCGCCGGCGAACCCCTGTTCGATGTCGCCAAACGCACTGCCGGTGGTGAACGACGGTTTGTGCGCCGCGAAGGGCTGATCGCCTCGTTGGGCGAGCATGTCGATGGAGTTGTCGACCCGAACCGTGATCCGCTGCGACCCCGTGACGTACACCCGTTCCTCCGGCGCTGCCGGTCCGTTGGTGAAAAGCTGGTGTCCGAGCGCGCCGCTACGGTGCAAGAGCACGACACTGATCGCGTACTGTTCGCCGGCGCACATCTTCGCGTAGACGCGATCGACAGGCCCGAGCAGGTAGGTCGAGAGGTCGAGCGTGTGACAGGTCCAGTCAAGCAGGTGGGTGCGAAGTGCTGCTGCGGGGACCGACGCCTGGCCGCAGGAACGCACGACATCCATGCCCAGTGCTCGCCCGAACTCCGGCGAATCGATGATCGCCCGCGCCTTCTTGTAAGCGGGCGCGAACCGCTTCTTGTACGCCACCATGCAGATGCGGCCGCTTTGCTGCTGGGCTTTGAGGACCATCAGCGACTGATCGAGCGATGTGGCATTGGGTTTTTCCGTGTAGACGTGCAGGCCACATTCGAGCAGTTCAGCGCCGAGCCGGGCATGGCCATCATGACCGACGCAGATGATCGCGCCATCGGGCTTAAGTGCCTCGAGCATCGCACGGTGATCGGAGTAGCTCTGCTCGATCGCGTGTCGCTGTGCGACAGTCTTGGCACGCGCCAGATCCAGGTCACAGTTGCCGACGACGCGAACGCCGTTGAGTCGGAACAGCGACGGGTAAATGTTGTTCGTCGAGTGCCGCCCGGCACCAATGACGCACAGGCGAATGGGATCAGACATGGGCTATGGCCTTTCTGGATTGGTTTGTTCAGGATCACGGACAACCCGACTCTTACCGGTGTCAACTTTGGACCGTCTCGGTCTTCCCGCTGGCGACGGCACGGACGATCGCGTCGTAGACGCACATCGTGCGGTAGCTCTCCTCGATGTGCGACGCCGGCCGCGTTCCGTCGCGTAAGGCGGCGGCGAAGGCCTCGAGTTCGGTGCGATGACCGGTCACCGCGCCCCCGTCCCCGCCGGCGGTGGAGAAATTGGGATCGCGAATCTCCGTCACCTTACCCGGCGAGCCGATGCGGAACTGGCTCTGGTCTCGGATGCTCATCCAACCGCTACTACCGGTGATTTCCAGGTCTTCCACAGCCGTTACGCCCGGACGAATCACGAAGCTGAGGCTGCCGATCGCGCCGCTCTCGAATGCGAGCGTGATGTCGTAAACCTTCTTCTCAATGGTTCGTGCTTCGACCGTCTTCACCGGCCCGAACAGCCACACCACCAGATCGATGTTGTGGACGCCGTAGTCCAGCAGGTGATCGGTACGCGGACTCTCATTCGTCCACAGGAAAGGCGACACGCGGAACATCTGCAAATGCTGCGGCGAGCCAAACTCGGGCGAACCGATGAACGCCTTGGCGCGACGGTAGACGTCAGCGTAGCGCTTCTTCATTGCCGTCATCGCGATCAGATTCTTCTCACGCGCCAACGCGACGACCGGCTTGAGATCGGCGGCGCAGACTGCGGGCGGCTTTTCGGTGTAGACAGGCAGTCCGGCCTGCAGCGCTTTGAGCGACCCTGTGCTATGGAACTCCGGGCCCACGCAGAGGATGACCCCATCGATCTTGCCACTGGCGAGCATGGTATCGAAGTCGTCAAAGACCTCGCCGCCGTACTGGTCGACCTTTGCTTGCGCTTTTGCTCGATCGAGATCGCACACCGCGCTGAGCTTCAACCCTGCCGCAGCAAGATTGGGATAGATTTGCCGCGACGACAGGCCGCCTGCACCGACAACGCCGACTCGGGGAAATTTCATTTCACACGCTCCGCTTTCCTGATGCTTTCGAAACTGCGATGGCCGGTGGGATAGTTGACGATCAACTCCAGCGGTTCATCGCCAATGTTGGTCGCGCCGTGCGCTTGCCCGGCCGGGATGAACAGCACATCGCCGGGCTCGAGCGTCACCTGCTGCTCGCCGCACGAGTGCCGACACCGGCCACTACGGACATAGAGAATTTCCTGATCAGCGGGGTGTCGATGCACGCCGTTGTCCCAGCCGACGTTGACCGTCACCAGTCCCAGCGTTTGCTCGCAACCGGCAAAAACCTTGCCGTCGGAAACCCAGTGCAAAGTGCCCCAGGGTTGCTCGATCACCTTCACCGCACTGGCGGCCATTTGGGCGTGACCGGGCGCGGGCGCGACGCCTTTCGCGCCCAGAGGTGCCAGAACAGATTGGACATAATCGATCGCCTCTTTGACGATCGGCGCGCCGGTCGCGTCGCCCGGGCCGTATTCGGTCTCCACGGTCATCGCACCGCGATACCCGCCAGCGTGCATACGCTGCAAGAGCTCGCGCATCCTCACAATCCCTTCGCCGAAGGGGCAGCCTTCGATCTTGGGCGTGCGGTCGCCAAGGTGGACATGCCGAACGTACGGGCCGACCAGATCCCACGCGCTCATGGCATCATGCCCGGACATCGGCCACTGCTGCGTGTCGTAGTGCAGATCGACGCCCGCCTCGCGACAGCGGAGCAACTCCTCAGGACTCTCCACCACCCCGCCGC
>JBGSMH010000655.1:0-3617 GCA_041740275.1 Phycisphaerae bacterium | reverse complement strand
CCGCTGCGTCCCGGCCGCCAGGAACCGCGTGCCCGACGCCGCCGAATGAAGGAATACGACCTGCTGACGGTGCCGAGAGAGGTGAGAAAACACCAAGAAAAACAGGGTGAAAATGCTTAAGCGAATGGCATTCGGGACGGGTCCACATTATGAAATGCCTGTTTTTGTGGATCGTTTTACGCGGGGGGAGTTGGGTCATCGGTTTCAACTCACGCGGAAGACGCCGGCGACCTGACGTGCGTGGATACGTTCCCTGCAAAGCTGGGACCGCCGGGTGGGGAAGGTGACGGCGTGGTGTCAGGGGCAGCATAAAATCGGCGGATTTGCCTGATTTTGCCGCCGACTTTTGGAGGGGACGGGGATATAGTTCCTTGGTCGTTTTTCGCTGCGTTTGGGGATGCTTCATTGTGTTTCCACGCGCAGCGTCGCTCTCTGGCAAGTGAATAAGGAGGTTTAATCTCCGGCCGGAAAGGTAGGAGCTGCAACAGTTGCACGCTGGCGCGCAACACTTTGACGGGTCAAAAATCGTCAAGTCAAGGATCGGCCATTAGTTATGTTTTTCACATGGATCAAAGCCGATGCAACAAATGCAACAAGTGAAAAGTGTGCAGCAAGAATCCGATCCGCGTTCATCGGCGTCCATCTGCGGTTTCACGATGAACCCCTCGCACACTTGACAGGCAATCGTTCGATCCGCATTGTGGCGGGTCCAATGATTATCACCGCACACGCCCACGCCCGCGCCGGTCTGGTGGGCAACCCTTCGGACGGTTACTTCGGCAAAACGATCTCCTTCATCATCCGTAACTTCTCTGCCACCGTGAAGTTATGGGAATCGCCGCACTTTGAGATTTTGCCGATGAAAGAGGATTTTGCCCGGTACGACAGCGTCGGCCACTTTCTCCGCGACCAAAAGCTCTATGGCTACTACGGCGGGCAGCGGCTTATGAAGGCGGCGATCAAACGCTTTCATGATTTTGCCCGTGCCAGGAACATCAAACTGCACGACCGCAATTTTACGATGCAGTTTGAGACCAACATCCCACGGCTGGTGGGGTTGTCCGGTTCCAGCAGCATTATCGTCGCGACCATGCGGGCGCTCTCGCAGTGGTATGACGTGCAAATCCCCAAGGCCGAGTTTCCCACGATCGTGCTCTCTGCCGAGAAGGACGAACTGGGCATCACCGCTGGCCTGCAGGATCGGGTGATTCAGGTTTATGAAGGCATGGTTTTCATGGATTTTGATCGCAAGCTGATGCAGTCGCGCGGGTATGGCGAATATGAGGAACTGACGCCCCCGGCCACCCCGCCTTTGTATGTCGCCTACGATGCCGAGCGGGCCGAGGTCAGCGATATCACGCACCGCAATTTGAAGCAGATGTTCGAGCAAGGCGATACAACCGTTGTCGGCGCGATGCAAAAATATCGCGACCTCACCGACCGAGGCCGCTCCGCACTGCTGGCCGGTGACTGGGCGGAATTGCACAAGGTGATGGACCAGAACTTTGAGATCCGCAAAACGATCATGCAGATCGCACCGGAAAACCAGAAGATGATCGATGTCGCCCGCGCCGCAGGCTGTAGCGCCAAGTTCGCCGGTTCCGGCGGGGCGATCTGCGGGATTTATCACTCCGATGCCCAGTTCGACCAACTGGTCAGCGCGATGAAATCGATCAATTGCACGGTGATTAAGCCGGTTATATTCAGTTAAGGGGTTCTCGGCGAAAGTCGGTTTCTTATGCTCCACTTTGAATTAGCTGCTAATTTCATGCTATAATACAGGTATGGTCAAAGTTACTCAGATTCACTCACTCACCGATTTTCAGCGGAATACCAAAGTCCATTTGAAACGGTTGAAGGAAACCGGAACGGCCGAGGTCCTCACGGTCAACGGGCAGGCCGAGGTGATCGTTCAGTCGCCGCAGGCCTATCAGCAGTTGGTCGACGACGCCGAGTTGGCGCGGTCGTTGCGTGTGCTCCAAAAGAGTCTTGAAGATGCCAAGGCCGGGAGAGTCAAACCTGCGAAGGCGTTCCTTGAAGCATTGGCTGGCAAATACGGTATCGTTTTGTCGAAATGATTCCCCGAAAGCATCCGCGTTCATCCGCGGCTTCAACTCTATTTCGACGAACAAAGTTGCGTCCGCCGCGTCGGGCCTTATCTTCGGTGACATGTCACTGGCACACGATCTGCAATTTGCTGTTGAGACCGCCCGCAGCGCGGGCAAGGTGGCGATGCGGTATTACGGGTCGGTCGAGCGTTTGACCAAGACGCACGCGACCACCACCCTAGAGGCCGTCACCGAGGCGGACCGGGCAACGCAGCGGCATGTCCTGAGCGCCTTGCGACGCCGCTTCCCCGACGATGGCATCATCGGCGAGGAATCCGACACCGGCGACGCAATCACCTTTGAATGTCCTGATGTCGATGGACGCAACTGGGTCATCGACCCCATCGACGGCACCAACAATTTCATCTCCGGCATCGGCGTGTGGGGCGTCTGCATCGGGTTGCTCGAGCGCGGTATGCCGGTGTTGGGCGTGGTCTATGATGTCACCCGCGACCTGGTCTACTGCGCCGCCAAAGGTGAAGGGGCGTGGATGGGCAATCAGAAAGTGCGGGCCGTCGATACGCCGCTGAGCGATAGTTCGGTGCTGATGCTGACCAGCAATCTGATTGATAAAAACGGGCGTTGCCCCGACTGGGCCTGCCGGTGGATCGGGCAGACGAATTGGAAGATTCGCATCTTCGGATCGGCGGCGATCGAATCGGTGCAGGTAGCGTCGGCAGTGGCGCACGGCGCGGTGACCGTCAACGGCAAGCTCTGGGACTGCGTCGCCCCCGCCGCCATCGTGCTGGAGTCGGGCGGATCGATCAGCGACCTGAGCGGCAACCCCATTTTTCCGTATCGATTGACCGATTACACCGGCGCCAAAGTCCCCTTTCTCTCGGCGGCCCCGGGCGCACGCGATACGCTGATCGACTATTTCAAGCGGCACCCGTAACCGGTGTGAATCCCGCCCGGATTATCGCTTTGCCGCGACCGGTTTGACGGGTTTGCGAGGCACCAGCACGTCGCGGATGACCTCCGCGATTGCCCGCGCGGTGCCGAAACGGTCCTCGCCGACAGGTGGATCGATCAGCAGCAGTCCCTCGTACCCGATCCCGCCCAACCGACGGGTCAGATCCAGCGTCGTCGCACCCGCATCCGACACGCGCACGCAGCCGAGCCGCAGATTCAGTACCGGGATCACCTGTGCCGGCGACTCACCGGTCTTCTGCCCGACCTGATCCGACCACGCGATCCGCACATTTTTTCGCGTGATCGATTCGACAAACTGCCACAACTCCCGAGCGGTCTGACAATCATCCCACGGCTCGATCAGCAACAGCCCCACCGCCGGCGCATCGGAAGCATTGATCGACTTCACGACATCGCGCCACGCCCCACTCGGCTGGTACGACGCAAATGCCGAACCTTCGATCAATGCCGCCAGCGCGTCCGAGAGTGTCGCACACCGACGCCCGGTGACGGTTACGCCATGCGGTTTGGCATCGGCGGATTCAAACGCGTCAAACTCCTCGACCCGCAGCGAGGCAGGGTCGAGTTGCTCCTGGG
>JBGSMH010000654.1:0-17229 GCA_041740275.1 Phycisphaerae bacterium | reverse complement strand
CTGGGCATGCAGCCATGCCAGTTTCTCTATGCGACCGGACTGCCCTGTGCCGGCTGTGGCATGACCACGGCGTTTAGCTACTTCGTACGCGGGGATTTTTTAGCCAGTTTTTACACCCAACCCTTCGGCATGGTGCTGGCGATGTTGACTGCGTTCACGTTCTGGGCGGCGCTCTACTGTGCGATCACCGGCAAGGCATCGTATCGGCTGCTGAAACTGATCCCGATGTCCGCCCATGTCTGGTTCTGGCTGGGATTGGGTTTGTTCGGTTGGGCATGGAAGTTCGTGGTCGTCATCGCTTTTCGCTGATTATTGACACAGCAACATACTGGGCAGCACATCGGCGGGCGTCGGATTCAGCGGCGTGTTGGCTTCAAGCGCATCGATAAACGCCAGCGTCTCGTGATACGTCCCGTCACCAACAAACCCGGGTTCGTCGGCGGCGGGGGTTTCTTCCAGAACCAACTTCCCCTGCTCCCAAAGCGTCACCCGATCAGGCCATTCCAAACGGAGCGTAAAATCCTCGCCAAACAGTTCGGTGCGCTCGCTCCAAAGCCCGGCGGTGGGCAGGATGTCGAGCGTTCCGGTGCAGCCCGACTCGAAGGTCATGCGGATCGTCGCCCACGGGCCGGTTTCGGTTTGCAGCCGTGACAGGGTGTGATCAACGACATCGCCGAGGAGAAACCGGATCGTGTCGGCGGCATGAAAGGCGGTGCCGTTGAGAAAATCGCTTTCGGTTCGACCCACCCGGGCAAAAGTCTGATGCGAACGCACAACCCTCCGGCCAGCCAGCAGCGCTTTGCCGCGCGTCAGGACCGGCGCGAATCGCCGATTGCTGCTGACCATTACCCGTGCCTGGGATTGCGCAATCGCATCACACAACGCCCGGGCCTGCTCATTGGTGCTGGCCAGCGGCTTTTCGATCAGTAGGGGCAGATTGTGGGGCAGCAGTTGGCGAACCAGGCCAGGCAAAACCGGGGTGGGGACGATCAGCATTAACGCGTCGATGGTCTGGCTGGCGAGCATCGCGTCAACGGACGAATACGCCGCACACCCGTCAAACCGCTGGGCGATGTCCCGGGCGGCAGGGAGATTCAGGTCGCACACACCGGCAAGTCGGGCGCGATCGGGCGTGTCGCGAACAATCTTTTGCAACGACGTGACATGCAACGATCGGCTGTGCGAGCCGACACCAACCAGTCCCAAACGAACCATCCCATACCTCCACTTTTCCAGACAGTGTAACCCCAAGTAGCAAATCCCGCGCCCTGGGTACGATTGCCCGCTATAGTGGGATGTGGTACAGTTTTTGCTTATACGGCGTATGGCGTGCTGTCATTGGTTGTAAGTGTTGATCCAATATGAGTTTATCTCAATCATTTTCGATGCGGATGGATCAACGTCAGGTGCTGACGCCGAGGATGATCCAGAGCATGGAGATCCTGCAGTTGCCACTGGGAGCGCTGGAGGAGCGGATCGATCAGGAGCTGCAGCAGAACCCCACCTTGGAGGTTCGGACGCGCGATCCGGATGCGATGCGCGAGCGCGCGGATGAGTCAAACGCACCGAGCGGATCGGACGAACGGGCGTTGGTGATCGACCCCAACAGTGCCGGGGCTCGCGAGTTTGATCGGCTGGAACGGGCGACCGACTATTTTGAGAACGAAGAGTTTGCCACCAACGGATCGTTTCGTCGCGGGCAATTCGAAGGCGGGGACCGCGACGCCAAGATGGACGCGATGGCCAACACCGCGTCGCGCGGGGAAAGCCTCGGCGAACACCTGCGTCAGCAATGGGCGTTTGTGGAAGCCACTCCCCCCGTCCGCCGCGCCGGGGACGTGTTGATCGATTACATCGACGCCGACGGGTATCTGCGCACGCCGTTCGATCGGATTCAGCTTGAGCAGCGCGACCCGATCGCCACCGACGACCTGCAGGCCGCGCTGAAGCTGATTCAGACGCTCGAACCGGCCGGCGTCGGGGCGCGGGAACTGTCTGAGTGCATGATCCTGCAACTGAACGCGATGGAGCAGGATGAGGAGATGTCGCAGGGGCACGATTTTGATCTGGAACGGGCGTTGGTGCGGGATCATCTGAACGATCTGGCGCAGAACCGGTACCCGCTCATCAGCAAGAAACTGAACGAGTCGATCGACGACATCAAGGCGGCGGTCAAGCGGCTTTCGCGGCTTCAGCCCCACCCCGGCCGTCAGTTTGCCGCCGACGAAGCCCCGCCGATTACGCCGGACGCCACGATCTATCTGGATGAAGATTCCGGCCGGTATGAGATCAAAATGTCGCGCGACATCGCGCCGAGCCTGCACCTCAAGGCGATGTATCTGAAAATGCTGAAAAAGGGGATCGATCGCAACACCAAGGAGTTTTTGACCAACAACATCCGCAACGCCAAATGGCTGATCGAATCGATCGAGCAGCGGCGGGGGACGATCGAGCGGGTGATCCGGGTGGTGGTCGATACGCAGAAGGATTTTTTCGACCACGGGCCGGAACATTTAAAGCCCCTGCCGATGATCAGCGTCGCCGATCAGTTGGGGATTCACGTCGCGACGGTCAGCCGGGCGGTGAGCGAAAAATGGGTGCAAACCCCCCGTGGCGTTTTTCCCCTGCGTCGCTTTTTCTCCGGCGGAACCCAAAGCGCCTCGGGCGAGGACATGAGCTGGGACGCCGTGAAGGAAAAGCTGCGAATCTTGATCGACAACGAAGACAAAAATAACCCGCTCAACGACGACGAGATCGTCAAGAAACTGACGGATCAAGGCATCGACATCGCGCGTCGCACCGTCGCCAAATACCGCAAAGTCCTCAACATCCCCACCGCCCGGCAGCGAAGGGCGTATTAGAGGATCGAAGCAGAAAACGAAATCGCAAATCCCAAATCTGAGATCTCAAATCTCCGCTTCCAACCGATGCAACACCATCGACCCAACCAGACTCAGCACCACTGACCCCGCGAACGCCCATACGCCCCAGCCGAGTTGGACTTGGGTATTGCCGGGCAGGCCCTTGATCGCGATCACGATCAACGCCAGCACCATCACATCCAGCATCGAGAACTTGCCCGTATGATGTGCCGCGGTCAGCAGCCAACCGGCACGTTGGCCTGTGGAGAGGGTTTGGGTCGCATAGGCCATAACTGCCAGTTTCAGCGTCGGAAACAGCGCCGAGAAAAACAGCAGCAGCAGCCCGATCCCGATATTGCCGTGATCGATCATCGCCAGGATCCCGCTCAACACCGAATATTCACTGGTTTTCCCGGCATGGGGTTTAAGCAGGCGAATCCACGAATCAAACTCGCCAAAATTCGGGATGATCTTCATGCAAGGCCCGACCAACCCCACGCCCAGCAAAATCGCCGACGAAAGCAGGATCAGCCGTAGAATGTGGGGCAACCAGGGATGACGGATTTGGGCCATGTCACTCACCCCCCGGCGGATTGCAGTTCGATCATCGTCGCCAGCGGCGTGTCGCGATCGATCATGTCGATCTCCACCCGATTAACGCCGCTATCCCCTGGCGGGATGATCTTGTTCCGCCCGACGCGAAGCTGCGACAGATCGATCTCCATCTTCAGCGCCAGATCGCTAAACGCCGGGTCGTCGTCCCAGATTTCCAGCGTGACCGATTCGCCGGGTTTGATGTTGAGCATCGGCGCGTTGACGGCAGAAGCGATGTCGATCTTCCCGCCACTGGTGATCAGGTCTTTGACATCGACGCGGAACAAGTCCCAGGTGTTGATCAGTTGATCCTTGCGGTCGGCCCAGGAAAACGTCTTGTTTCCTCGCCAGTGCAGCACAATCTCGGCATCGGGTGCCGATCCATCTGCCGAATCCCAGCTTTTCCCCTTGGGCGTCTTGGGGTTGAACTCAACGAGCCGGACAAAAAAGTAATAGTCACGGTCCGGCGTAACCGTCGCCGGTTGGGTGGCGTTGACGGAGATCGACGGTGCCCGATCATTTCGCTGCAGCCACCACCCCACGCCCACAATCGACGCCACGACAACAACGATCGCGATCGCCCAAAGCATGGCCGGAAGTTTGGAAACGGGCTTGTCCAACTGCCCACCAATGTACCCTATCGGCAACCAATTGAAGAACCGCCAACGTCCGGAAAATAGGGCTTTGGGCGTAGGGCTTGGGGCTTGGTGGGAATGCGTGGATCGTGGTTCGTGGATAAGTCCAGCACTCCAAACTCCAAACGTCAAACGCCAAACATTCCCTCCTGTCTCCCGTGTCCGGCCACTTGTTGCATTTGTTGCATCGGCTTTGGTCCATACGAAAATCATAACTGCTGGCCGTCACTGGACTTGTAAATTTCGACCTCGGAAAGTGTTGCGCGCCAGCGTGCAACTGTTGCAACTCCTACCTTTCCGGCCGGAGATTGTTCCCTCTCTATTCACTTGTCAATGAGCGATCGCAGCGCGTGGAAATTCGATGACGCATCTCCAAACGAAGCGATATACGACAGCCAACTATATCCCCGCCCACCTCAAAAGTCGGCGGCAAAATCAGGCAAATCCGCCGATTTTTTACCTCCCCTGACACCACGCTGACACCGACCGCGCGAGCGATTACCCGCACCCAGTTAGCCGCGTCGCTCGCGACGCGTTCCCCGCTGCTCGGTGCCATTTTGTCGCACCGGCGAGTTTCCAGTTGCCGACCCGCAATCGTTTTGGCTAATGTTTCTAATTCAATCGGATGGCAGAGATTTGTCTTGGGCGACATAAAGGTCAGTTCTTGAGTCGATTCAAAAACCGACCCTGTTCCGGTCGATCCAACGTTCACCGCGTCATGCACGGCGGCCGTCGCCCGCACCGCAATACGCCAGGCTCTCGTCGAGCTTGGCCATTTACAGATCCGGAGACCCGCAGATATGTCCACTTAATTGAAACGCGATTTATCCAAGAATTAGGTGAACAGCACAAAGGTATTCCGCGCGGAATGCAGACTTCTGCAGACCTCATTCGACTTTTCCCCAATAAGCTGGACCGTATTGGCTAGCTGGTCGACTTCTATGGCAGTTTTCGCAAAGGCAAGTATCTACAATCGTTCCTAAATGAATTGGGCCCGACACTTGTGAGAGGACTAATGCGATGAGCTACTACTGGTGGTCCACAGTGGAAGATGATCACGATCCAGTTTGGATTATGAGCAAACCGACGGAAGGTGGGCCGGCGTTGTACGATCGCTACAAAGTGTTTGTCTGCAAGGAATGTAGGAAAATTGAGCACAGGCGTGCAGTCATGGAAGCCGGTCTCGACGGGACGCTAGAGATCGATGACACGAGGGATTTTTTTCAGAGCACCGAAGGCATCACATGCGTGTCAGCTCGGTTTTTGACCGTACTAGCCGAACTGCATCTGTCCGGCTTTCAAGCAATGAAAGTACCAGCTTCGCCGCATTTTTCACTTCTGTGGCCAAGTACCTTTGCGCATGTCGAAGTTCTTCGGTCCACTGTCCAACTCCATGCGCCGATATGTCCCGTATGCTCGCAATACGACTCAGTTGGAATGAATCCGCGGTCAAACCTCGGTATCGTATTTCCGACTGATACTTTGGAGATTTGTGGTTTGGACATCCAGCCGATGAACAAGCATTTTAGAGCTTATGATTTTTATAGCCATGAGACCGTTGTCGAATACTTGTCTAGCCATGCGAGCGTGACCACGGGCCTTCGTTTTGTAAAAACTGACACTGTACCAGCGATCCAATTAGCTGGGGGAGACTGGAGAAAGCGTCACCGCCCGATTAATCGAAAATAGCTGGCAGAACAAACAGCCCGCGTTCGACAAGTAAGTTCAACCGGCAGAAGAAGCGGGCGCATGCTATGGCGATGGGCGAATGAAACGTGGTCGGTTTGATCTGGCCTGAAGCTGGCGTTGCGAGCCGTAAAGCGGGACAAGTTCACATTACGATTCCCTTGCTTTTACAGGCCATCCTGCCTCCCCATGTTTCCCACTTGGCGTGTTGTCGGTGGCGAATTCGTTTCGTTCAGGCATTCTGATCCAATCTGCGTTCATCGGCGTTCATCCGCGGTTTCAACGCATTTCTGGTCAGAAAGGATAACGACGACAGGAATACGGGCAGACCCGAAAGAAAGCGATCGAGCCGCCGATTGCATTTCATCCTCACCGCGATAGAGTCGCCGCCCCCATGGGATTTGATTCAGGATCGATTTCGTTCATGAAGTACGCCGTCGTCGGGCAGGCTCCGAAGATGCCGGACGAGGATTTGCTCAAAAAACTGTCCGAGCACGCATTGCATGCCAGTGAGATGGGCCTGCCGGATGAGATCGAGTACGGCTGGGTCGGGCCGCGGCATGTGTTTGACCTGTCGTTTGATTTTGAGCACTGCGTTTTTAACGATTGCGTCTGCTTCGCACTCCGGATCGACACCAACAAAGTGCCCAGCGAGGTCAAACACGCCTGGTCGACGATCGAGGAAGAGGCCGTCGCCAAGGGGAATCCGTCGGGGTTTATCAGCAAGCAGCAAAAGAAGCTGGTGAAAGACTCGATCGGGCGAAAAATCGACGAAGAATTGCGAAGTGGCAAATACCGACGCAGCAAGCTGGTCCCGGTGATGTGGGACGTGCAACATTCCGTGCTGTACGGGCCGGCGTCGCTCAGCGTGCGGGAAAAGTTGATGGAGCTTTTCAATCGCACCTTTGATCTGGATCTGCACCCATTGACCAGCGGGACGGTTGCTCTGCGCGAGCTGGAACGTCGCGGAAAACGGCGGGAATACGAGGATTTTGTCCCGACCCGATTTGCCAAAAGTCCCGAAGACCCAGACGCCCCGGCAGAGTATCCCTGGACCGCAAAAGGCGACGGTGCCAAGGATTTTCTCGGAAACGAATTTCTGCTGTGGATGTGGCATGAGGCGGCGGCGCGGTCGGGGTCGATCAAGACTTCGATCGGCGACGTGACCGTCATGTTTGATCGCACACTGCAATTGGATTGCGTCTTCAGTCACACCGGCAAGGAGAGCATCACCGCCGCCGGTCCGACGCGATTGCCTGAGGCGATCGACGGGTTGCGCACTGGCAAAGTGCCGCGCAAAGCCGGGCTGATTCTGGACTGGTCGCCCGGGCAATTTAATCTGACGCTCAGCGGCGAATCGCTGGCGGTCGGTTCGTTGAAACTGCCCGATGTCGAAGACGCCGACACGCCACGCACGCTTTTTGAAGAGCGAATCACGCTTTTGCGCGATTTTGGCAAGATGCTCGATTCGCTCTACGACACGTTCCTCACCGCCCGCGCCACCGGATGGACGTCGCATGTGTCTGCCATGCAAAAATGGATCTCCAGCCACGTCAAACCCGTCGCCCGCGCGGTCGCCGAATAGCGAACATGCAAATTCTGCCGATGCGGTTAGGATTGCGGCTCAATGGACATCGTATGGCTCATCCTCGGCGGAGTGATTGGGGTGCTAATCGGGTCGGTCGCGGGGTGGTTGCTGGCCGACCGCAAATCGCGCATCGCGCTGGCCTCCATGCAAACCGAACTGGCGGTCGCGCAGGAACGCAGCAAAGACGCACTGTCGGAGCTGCAAATCGCGCGTACGACGCTGGAAGAGCAACGATCCGATCTGACGATTCTGCAATCCGATCGCGCATCACTGGAAGCGCGATTGAACGCCGAAAAGGATCAGGTCACATCCCTACGCGACAATGTCGCCAGCACACTCGCGTCGCTGAAGGCTGTGCAGGAAGAACTGAATAACCGCATGCAGGAGCGATCGACGCTGACTGCCAATCTGGAGGCCGAGAAAAAATCGCTGGCCGACCAGCGGGAGCAGTTGGCGGCGATGTCGGTGCGGCTGAAGGAGTCGTTCAGCGAATTGTCAGTCGAGGCGCTGAAGCAAAACACCGGCCAATTCATGACGCTGGCCGAGCAGAAGTTCAAAACGCTGCAAACCGAAGCCGCCGGGTCGCTCGAACAGAAAAAGGCGGAGATGCAGCAGATTCTCCAGCCGATGCAGCAGACGCTGGATCTGTATAAGACCAAGCTCGACGACATCGAAAAATCGCGGAGTCAGGCCTATGTCGATATCAAGCAGCACCTGACCGAAGTCGCGACGACGCAGAAAAATCTGTCGGTCGAAACCCGGCAACTGGTCCAAGCCCTCCGCAAACCGCAAGGCCGAGGCCGGTGGGGCGAACTGACGCTCAAACGCCTGTTCGAGATGGCCGGCCTGGCCCATCGCGTCACCTTCATGGAACAGGTGACGACCGACGACGGCAAGTTCCGCCCCGATTGCATCGTGCAACTGCCCGACAATCGGCAGGTCATCATCGACAGCAAGTGCGTGATCGACGCGTTTCTGGATGCGACCGAATGCACTGATGAGGCGCTTCGCGCCACGCATATGGCCAGGCACGCGAGGCAGATTCGCGAACGAGTCAACGAATTATCCAAGAAGGCGTATTGGGAGCAGTTTGAGCAGTCGCCGGACTTTGTGGTGATGTTTCTCCCCGGCGAGCCGTTTTTGTACGCGGCCGTTGAGCTGGACCCGTCGTTGATCGAGGATGCGTTGACCAGTCGGATCATCGTCGCGGCCCCGTCGGCATTGCTGGGGCTGTTGCGGATTATCGAGCATGGCTGGCGTCAAAAGCAGATCGAGCAAAGCGCCAATGAGATTCGCGATCTGGCCGGTGCGTTGTACGAACGGATCAACAAGCTGGCATCGCATTTCACCAAACTCGGCGAGGCGATCAACACCGTCAACAAACGCTACAACGATACCGTTGGATCGCTGGAGAAAAACGTCCTGAGCAGTGCTCGCAAGATGAGCGAACTGGGTATCGGCGACGGGAAACCGCCGGTCGCAGAGTTGGAAGAGGTCAATGAGCACGTCCGCGATTTGTCGTCCAAATCGTGGGTGGCGTTGCCTGAGACCGTTGAGTCGGAGAAATCGGCATGAGCGTCACACTGGATCACATTCTGGCCGCCCGTGAGCGGATCAAAGGCCGCGTCTATCACTCGCCTTGTGTGCGATCAAACGATCTGTCGCAACTGCTGGAGGCCGACGCGTATGTCAAACTCGACAACCTGCAACAGACTGGATCATTCAAGGAACGCGGCGCGTGCAATCGGTTGTTGCAACTGTCCGATGCCGAGCGTGCCAGCGGCGTGATCTGTGCTTCGGCGGGCAACCATGCTCAGGCGGTGGCGTATCACGGGCGGCAAATGGGAATCGCCGTGACGGTCGTGATGCCCAAGTGGGCGCCGCTGGTCAAGGTCACGAACTGTCGCGCCTTTGGTGCCAATGTCATCCTGCACGGCGAGGCGTTTGACGATGCCCGCACGCACGCGATCGAGCTTTCCCAACGCGACGGGAAGATGTTTATCCCGCCATTTGATGATCCGCATATCATCGCCGGTGCCGCGACGTGTGCGCTGGAGATTCTGGAGGACGTCCCGCAGACCGACGCGATTTTTGTCCCGGTGGGCGGCGGGGGGTTGCTCGCGGGGACGTGCGTGGTCCAGCGGTCCAAACGATCCAAAGCAGAGATATTCGCGGTCGAGTCCACCAGTGCCCCGACGCTGCATGAATCGCTCAAGGCCGGTCATCCCGTGCGCACGCCGACCAAGCCGTCGCTCGCCGACGGGTTGAACGTGGCGCAGATCGGGAAATTGCCGTTTGAGCTGATTACCCCTTCGATCAAGGAGGTGATTCTGGTCGATGAACCGCCGATCGCCTCGGCGATTTTGCGGCTGCTGGAAGGCGAAAAAACGCTGGTCGAAGGTGCAGGTGCAATTGCATTGGCAGGTGCGATCCAGGCCAAAGACCGCATTCGCGGCAAGACCGTCGTTTTAGTCCTGTGCGGGGGCAATATCGACGTCACCGTGTTGTCGCGGATCATCGATCGCGGGTTGCGCGTCGATGGTCGGTTGTGCCGGTTTATCGTGCAGATTTCGGACCGTCCGGGCAGTCTGGCGCAGATGCTCAAGTCGATCGCCAGCACCGGTGCGAGCATTAAAGAGGTCTCGCATGACCGACATTTCGGTCCTGCCGACGTGGCACGGGTCGCGGTGAATGTGGTGATGGAAACCCAGGGCTTCGATCACATCGAACGCGTCCGTCAAACCCTCAAAGAAGGTGGCCACGATCCGGTACTGGACGAGTAAACCGATTTGTCAAAAGGTTGCCGAAAACGCTTGGGTGAGATAAGTTTCCTGCGAAGCGATCGGCAGATCGCGAACATTTTGGAGGCGTGGCAGAGCGGTTAATTGCGCCGGTCTTGAAAACCGGTGTACCCGAAAGGGTACCGGGGGTTCGAATCCCTCCGCCTCCGTTTTTTGATTCTTTTGGCGATGCGGGATTTGAGGTGTGACAGCCCAGCTTCACGCCGCTGTCGATTTTCCCGGCATTTGATGGATGTAGCCTGGAGTTGTAATGCGCGGGATTCAGTCGATTATCGCAGTGGCTTCGATCCTATGTGCCATCGTCGGCGCACGGGCGGCGGATGTCGATCCGGATTTGGCTGAGGCCCGGCAAACCATCGCCGATCTGGACTGGAAACAGACATTGCGCCTGTACCCGTCGATTCGCGACTCGGCCAAGCCCGGCAGCGAGCAGTGGCTGGAGGCGACGTATTGTCTGGCGGTGGCGTGGCACCACGTTCAGCCGCCGGATTCGACGACCATCGGCACGGCCCGTCAGATGTACGAAGAGGTGATCCAGCAAGCGCCCACCTCGCGCTGGGCGGCACGGTCGATGATGAATCTGGGTCGGATCGAAGAGCTACGCGATTATCTGGACGACAAGATCGATCTGGACGCGGCTCGCAAGCACTATGACCGGGTGGTCGAGGCTTTTGCCAACGATCCGATCGCCGGTGAAGCCACGCTCCGCGCCGCCGCCACGCTGGTCATGGCATACGATGCACCCGATTATGTGAAGGTGAAGCAGGGCATCGCCCGGCTGGAGGCGTGGATCGCGTCTCACCCGAACGAACCGCTGGCGAGCGTGATGTGGCAATACGCCGGTGATGCCGATTTTCGGCCATTGGATGACTATAAGAACGCACTTCGATGCTACGAAGAAGTCGACAAGCTTGGCTGGGTGGATAAAGGCAATCAAGGCCCGTGGTACTGGCGTTGTGCGCAGCTCGCCGAGCGGGAGTTAAAGCTGCCTGATGTCGCGGCCAAGTATTACACGAAAATCATTGTCGAGACGCCCAACAGCGGCAAGGCGTATGAGTCGATCCAGGCACTCAAGCGACTGAATAAGCCCATCCCCGCCTCGCCGATGTTTGATATCAGTACTCCGGTCGAGCCGTCTTCCACACAGGCGCCTTCGACACAGAGGAGCAACCCATGAGCGACTCCGGCGAAGACAAAAAGGGCCGATTCAACAGCAACTACCTCGGTGCGGGCATTCTGGTCGTGGCGTTTGTGGTCAGTTCGATCGTGGCGACGATCAATACCCTGCGTGTGGAGTCGCCGGACCGAAACGTCATCCGCATCGCCCACTGGCAACTGGAGCAAGGCTATCGCTCGGCGATGCAGGCGGTGATCGAAGAATATCAAAAATTGAATCCGGGCGTCGAGATCGAGCAGATGCCCGTCACCGAGCGTGTCTACGCCCAATGGCTGAATACCCACCTGATCTCCGGCACCGCACCGGATATATGCGAACTGGGTTTTTCCAACCTGGCGACCAAGGACGAATACACGGTTCGGTATTTTTTGCCGCTCAGCAACGTCAGTTCGCAGCCGAATCCCTACAACGCCGACAATGAGATGCGTGATGTGCCCTGGAAAGAGACGCTTCAGGACGGCATGCGCGGGGGTTTTCGGGAAGGCCTGCAAGAGTATTTCGGCGTACCCACCACGTTCGTCTCGATGCGCATCTTCTACAACAAAAAGCTTCTCAAAGCTGCCACCGGAAGTGACGCGGCACCTGAGACATTTGGTGAGTGGATGAGCCAGTGCCAGGCCATCGATGCCTACGGCAAAAAGCAGGGCAAGAAGATCCTGCCGATCGTATCGACCAACACGGTGAACGGGACGTTGTCCGTTCCGTATGAAGTGGCTTTTACAGCCAATTACGAAGAGGCACTCGATCTGGATCTGGACGGAACGATCCTGCCATTGGAGGTGTACATCGGGTACCGCACCGGCAAGGTCTCTTTAGACGATCCGGCGGTTCAGGCGTATTTCAAAACCGTCCGCGCCGTCGGCGAACAGATGGGACGCGGGTTTTCATCAATTGATCGCCAAACCGCACAGTTCAAGTTCGTCAACGAGACCGCAGGCTTTTTGTGGACCGGCTCATGGGACGCCAGCGGAACCGTAGCGATGGCGGCGGAGAAGGGGTTTGAAGTCGGCGTCTTTGAATTGCCCCTGCCCGGCCCGGGCGAACCCTATGCCGAGTTCATCCGGGGCAAAGCCAATGAGGCGTCGTCAAGTGGTGCCGGTTCCTATGGTGTTTACAAAAACAGCAAGAAGACAGAACAGGCGATCGACTTTTTGATGTTTTTGACCAGCCGCCGGGGCAATGAGCTGCTGAACCAAAAAGCCGAATGGCCGACACTGACCATTGGGGCAAAATCGTCGGAACTGATGAAGCCGTTTCAGCCCAATCCGCGTGGCTATAACGCCCGGGTCAACTTCAACTATGGTTCGCGCGTCGGGCAAGTCTTCAATAGCCGAATCATCAACTATTACCAGGGCGATGAGCCGTTTTCGGCGTTCAAGGCGGCGTACGAAGAGGTGATCGTTGATCCCCGTCGCGGCGGGGATTGGGCGTGGTGGAATGAGCAGGATCAACGCCGACGCGATATTCGCAACAAAGAGCGCGTGTTGGCGCAAGACACCACGATGGAACTGATCAACCCCGGATCGCGCGATCAGAACCGATACCGTCGGGCGCTCTTGCAGCAGGTGACGCGGAATAACGCGTTGGATTTCTACTGGCTGTTCCGCAAACACCGCCAGATGGAACCGTCGGAAGCCTGGGCGGAGTTTCAGCCCGTTTTCCCGTAAGTGAGGCCGCAGCATTATGTCGAGTACCAATACAGGCCTCACCCGCGCCCCCGCAGGCGGAGCCGGAAAAATTCGCCCCGAAGGCAGTACGGGCCTCGCCAAACGCCCGCGCGGCGCCAGCACCTTGGAGCGCGGCAAGCTCTATCTCGTCCTCATGGGACTGATGCTGCCCAGCCTGATCGGGCTGGCGATCTTCACCTACTACCCGCAGTACGGTGCGATCAAGTATTCGCTCTATAACTGGGATGGCGGGTCGACCGAAGAGTTTATTGGCTTTAAGAACTTCAAGGACGCCTTCACCGTCGATCCGCTTTTCTGGCAAAGCTTTTACCTGGTTCTGATCCTGCTGGCGGCCAATATCGTCAAGATGTGGCCTTCGATCTTTGCGGCGATCTGTCTGCATCGGATTCGCAGCGAACGCTGGCAATACATCTATCGCGTGCTGTTTGTGGTCCCGATGATCATTCCCGGCATCGTCGGGTTGCTGGTCTGGAAGAGCTTTTTTGATTCCAACGCGGGGGCGCTCAATGCCTTTTTGAACGCCACCGGGCTGATGTCCGTGCTGGACTGGCTCGACGGGTTCATGGCCGGTCGCGATGGGGACGGTTGGATCGGGCTGGTCAACACGCGCATCGCCGGTGTGGTGCGAGATGATTTTCAGATATTAGGCATTCACGGCTTGTGGTGGATGGTCATCATCGGCGTACTGCTGATTGTGGCGCGGATGGTGAGCGGTTCGTTCCACAAAAACAGAGCAAACCCTGCTGCGGGATATCTGAGCGGGAGTGCGGCGTTGATGATCATTTCCAGCGTGACGCTCGCGCTGCTGTTTTGCGTCTGGCCGACCCGGCCGCTGGGGGTTTTTGAAGAAGGCGCACCGGCGTGGCTGGGCAATCAGAATCTGATCATCCCCAGTGTGCTGTTCTGGGGCTTTCCCTGGGTCGGTACGGTCGGCGTGCTGATCTATCTGGCGGGCCTGCAGAACATCACGCAGGACGTCTACGAAGCGGCCGAACTCGATGGCGTCGGACCGATCCGAAAACTCTTCTCGATCGAACTGCCGCTAATCATGACCCAGGTGCGGATCAACCTGATCTTCCTCACCATCGGCACGATCACCGATTACGGCTTTTTCCTCCTTCTGCTCGGCAACGAAGGCGGTCCGGGCGGCAAGGGAATGGTCCCGGGCCTCTATATGTACCGTGCCGCGTTTATAGAGCAGCGATTCGGCTATGCGTGCGCCTTGGGCATGGTGCTGTTCGTGATTCTGCTATCGATCACCATCTTCTATCAAAAGTACGTCAAGGTGGATAAGTAATGTCCCTACGTCACTCCAAACGCAAAGAAACGATCAAGCACATACTGGTGCTATTCGTCCTGTTTTTCGCATTTTTCCCGCTGTACTTGATGGTGATCATCAGCTTCAAGGACAACCAGCAGTTCACTACAAATCCGTTTTTGCCCGATGGTATTGCCGACTGGAAATGGGGCAATTGGGCCAAAGCGTGGGAGATCGTCAGCTATTACATTGCCAACTCGATCGCCATCGCCATGGCGACTGTCATCCTCTGCCTGATCACCGCCACCCTCACCGCGTATGTGTTGGCCCGCTACACGTTTCCGGGCAAGGAAGTGATCTATTACCTGATCATCGGCACGATGTTTCTCCCCCACACTGCCGCCACGCTCGTCACGCTGTTTGAACTAATCCGATCGATGGGGATGGTCAACAAGCTATATGTGCTTAGCCTCGTCGGCGCGGTCGGCGGGCAGGTGACGTGCATCTTTATTCTCCGACAATTTATCGAAGACATCCCCAAGGAACTGTTCGAAAGCGCCCAGATCGACGGTGCCGGTCATATTCAGCAAATCTGGAACATCGTCCTGCCCATGTCCGGCGGGGTGATGGGCGTACTGGCGATCATGCAATTTATCGGCAGTTGGAACAATCTGATGCTCCCCCTGATTCTGATGCGCGACGACAAACTGCTGACCGTCCCGGTCGGTCTGATGCGCCTCGAAGGCGAATACGTCAAGCAATGGGGCGAACTGATGGCCGGTTACACGATCAGCTCCATCCCGCTGGTGATCATCTTCCTGTTCACCATGAAGATGTTCGTCAAAGGGCTCAGCGCGGGTGCGGTGAAGGGGTGATTGGGCGAAACTCGCGTCTGGGGTCGCGAACGCGCAAGCGACGCTGAAAAGCGACCAGCGTGTCGATCGCAGAAACCGAATCGAACAACGCTTGCGCGTTCGCGTCGCGAATCAGGCGTCGACGATAAATCAACTGGCACACCAATTGCGACCTGATCCTTGCCCGATCGGTCAACGGCGATTTAAGTGCTGTGGCGGGAGTGATCGGGCAAACGATGCGCGGCGGAGCCGCAAGAATTGCGCGGGATCGCCTGCGAGTCGTCTGTCGCACCAAGGATCGATATGGCTTTGACCAACGCACTTTTCACGGGGTTGTCCGGGCTGAACGTCAATCAGACGCGACTCAATGTCGTTGGCAATAACATTGCCAATGCAAACACCGTTGCGTTCAAAAGCAGCCGGGCACTGTTTGCACCGCAGTTCTATATTACCGAGGGCGCGGGCGGCCCGCCCAATGAAACCTTCGGCGGGGCCAACCCCAGCCAGCGCGGCTTGGGCGCGACCGTCAGCACGATCGAAAAAGATTTTTCCCAAGGCACGCTGGAAACCACCGGCCGATCGACCGATCTGGCGATCGACGGGCTGGGTTTCTTCGTTGTCGAAGGTGCCGATCGACGCTACACCCGCGACGGCGCATTTACGCTCAACTCAGCCAATGAACTGGTCACCCAGCAAGGCCAATGGGTCATGGGTTACACCGCCAATGATGCCGGCGAGATCCAGCAAGGACAGCTTACGCGGTTGGAAGTCCCCACCGATGCCAAAATGCAGGCGGCGGCGACCAAATCGGCGGTGCTGCAAGGCAATCTCAACGCCGATGGCGAAGTATCGTCCGGTGCCAGCGTGCTGGCGAGCCCGGCATTCCTGTCGATCAGCGGTGCCGGTGCGCCCGCGGCGGCGGGGGCGTTGCTGAGCGATCTGTCGCTTGATGGTGTCACACCCATCTTTAACACCGCTGGGCCGACGCCCGACGTATTGACGCTCGAAGGACAAAAAGGCGGCAGAACGCTTCCGGCACTAGAGTTTGAACTCACTCCCACCGCTACGGTTGAAGATTTGATGGCGTTCATCAACCAGGGCCTGCAAATAAAGACCGACGAACCGACCCCGGCGGGTTTTGACCTGCCCGGTGCGGCGCTTCAGCCCGACGGGACCATCAAAATCACCGGCAACCCCGGCGAAGAGAATGCCATTTCTCTGGGCGGAACTGCTTTCCAATCCACCAACCCCGCGATGGTCGTCAGCTTCGCCGCCGACGCGACAAGCAATCCGGTCGGTGAATCGATAACGACCAGTTTTGAAGTGTATGACTCGCTCGGCACGCCGGTCGCAGTCGATGTCACCGCGTATCTGGTGGAAAAGAGCGACACCGGCACGACCTGGAACTTCATCGCCGCCAGCCCGGAAAACACGCGGGCACAGACCTTTGAGCCCGGCCTGCCCGGCGCGACCGACTACTACGGTGCGATCCTCAATAGCGGTACGCTTAGCTTCGATAACGAAGGCAAATTCGTCAGCAGCAGCGGCGGAACGATCACCCTCGATCGCGCGGATACCGGTGCGGTCGCGCAACAGACGATCGAAATGGATTTTTCCGCGATGACGGCTTTGGCGCAACGGACTAGTTCGATGGTGATGGACAATCAGGACGGTTTTGCCACCGGCACGCTCAACGGTTTCAACATTGGCCCGAACGGGATCGTGACCGGCACATTCAGCAATGGTCAGACCAAATCGCTGGCTCAACTGGCGATCGCCCAGTTCGACAACCCGGCAGGCCTGATCGATCAAGGCAGCAACCTATTCGCCCCCGGCGGCAACAGTGGCACGCCGGTCATTGGGGCACCGATGGAGCTGAACGCCGGGGCGGTTCGGTCCGGGCAATTGGAACTGAGCAACGTCGATTTGAGTCGCGAGTTTATCAATCTGATCATTTCTTCGACCGGCTTTACTGCCGCATCGCGGGTCATCACGACCAGTGATCAATTGATTACCGAGTTACTAAATACCGCCCGTTAACGGGCTGAACGAGTCTCAGCCCTCGCGACAGGTGTTTATTCTGCTGT
>JBGSMH010000653.1:0-11071 GCA_041740275.1 Phycisphaerae bacterium | reverse complement strand
CTCTCCGTGCCTCCGTGCCTCCGTGTCTCCGTGGTGAAAATGATTGATGCGATCATTTCGCTTTGCTGCGTTCCTGAAACAGGAACTCGGATTGTCCGACGCGGACGCGGTCGCCGGATTTTAGGCGGGCGCGGTTGATGGGTTTGTCGTTGATGTAGGTGCGGGTGCCGAGCGGTAGGTCTTCCAGTTCGTAGCCGCCGGGGACGATGTGGACGCAAGCGTGACGGCGGCCGACGGAGGGGTCGTTGAAGAGGTAGATATGGCTCATCGGGTGTGAGCCGATGAAAGTGGGGTTGCGATAGAGGACAAATTGCTTGCCGGCGATGAGGCCGGATTCGACTTTCATCCAGCCGGTCTTGACGACGTTTTCGATCAACCCACACGCCAGTCCCGCCAGGCCGCCGATCAGGACGACCGCGATGAGTCGGGAGATGTGTTCGTTGCCGACCAGTTCCTGCATGGGGACGTACGCGAGCCCGCCGATCGAACCACCGATCACGCCGCCGACCATGCCGATGAGCAGTCGCTTGCCGTTGCGAAGCACGATGCCCGGCGTGGATGCCAGGAACAGTCCGAGCAGGCCCCATGAGATCACCTGCGTGACGATCATCTGGGATGTCGATTGCATCTCGCGCATGGGTGCCAGATCCTGCTGAATGCGATTGATCACCAGCGCCACCGCCAACCCCCCGGCGACGCCCACGACGGCAGCGATCGAGCCGTAGATGATCGCACCGTTGATGTTTCGCTCGATTACCGAATCTGCGATCGCCAGCATGACCGCGATGGTCACCCCGCACACGCCGTAGAATAGGAGGCTGGCGACAAAATCCTTGCCCTCGTCGAGTTCGAGTTGCTCGACGGTCTTCTGCTCTTTGAGTGCGTCGCTGAGCTTGGGATTGATATAGATGGTGAAGTACGGGTTGTTTTTCCCGGCCTCGACGATGGGGCGCGTGGTGCGGTCGATCTGTTCGGGCGTGGCCTGCACTTTGTTCAGCGCGATGACGATCTCATCATACTGTCGGATCAGGTCGCGTGCCTCGGCCTGCTGATTCGGGCGAAAGTGGAGGACTTCACCAAAGCCCCAACCCAGCAACCCGCCCAGCGCACCAAAGAGCGTCAGGTAGACGACGGTGTTGAGCAGAAAATCAAAGCGACGCGATCGTTTTGGCACGCTGACATTGGCCTGCTGGTAATGTTCCTGCGTGGACGAGACGGCCTGCTGTTCCTGCAGCTTCTTCTCGACGGATTCGGTGCTGAGATCGTCCCAGGAGATTTTGAGTTTGTCATCTTGATCGGCCATACAACTTTTCCGTTCATTCGATGGGCAGACTCACCCGGAATCCGTTTTGCGTCAACCACAACAACAGGAACCAAGCCCCTATAAACCCGGCCATGAATAACACGATGAACGCGATCATCCATTGTCTGGAGGATCGGCGTTTGCGGCTTTGGGCGGCGGCGGCGGACTGAGGGGATTCGGCCGGTGCCGGACGCGAATCATGGCCGCCCACATTTTCTTCAATCAGAAAATCGACCTTCTCGCTGCGGCCTTCGCGCCAGATAAACATCCCGTCGATCCGCGCGATCGGATCATACACCCACGCCACCTGCCACGGCAGATTGAAGAAGTTGTCCTGAATGAACAGGTCCATCCCCGACAAGAACACACCAAAACCCGGGTGCGTGTGGTACCAGCCGACGATCTTTTTCCCGGCGTGGTCGCGCTCCATCACTTTTTGAATGCCGTCCCACGTTTCTGCGGTGAAGGTGACTTGCGTTTGTTTGTTGGTGGCCTTGTCGCCGGGGATGACGCCGTCGATCAGCAGATAGGGGCTGATGCGGTCGTGATGGACGTTACCGACGAGCACGCCGCAGATTTCAACGGTCGTGTCTGATTCCCCATGGACGTGGACGGCGTCGATGACCGACCGCTGGGCGACGATGACAAAGCCGGGCTCGCGTGCGTTGCTGATCCGATCCAGCCCACGCACCGGGCCGGTGTCGGCTTCGACACGAGAGATGTCGAGTTCCGGGCGATGAGGTTGTTCGGTCTTCGGTTCGTCCATGAAAGCTACAACTCGATTTCGTCCTGCCAAAGCTCGCCAAGCAGACCGGGGGCATCACCAACCAATTGCAGGCCGACGGATCGGTCGGGTGTGCGGGCGGTCAGAATATCAAACGCGGGAATGCCAAGCTCGGAAACGGTGCGATTCAGGAACGGTTCGTCGCCGCGGATGGTGCTGAATGTGATGACCTCCCGGGCGTCCTTCTGGCAATGCGGACACCGTGCATCGGACGTATGAAGTGCGCCCAGCGAGCGGAAGACGTCTTCGGTTTTCTGGCAACTGGTGCAATGAAGCGATCGGGCGATATCGCGATGGAGGTCGATCGTGACGTGCGACCCCAATTCCTCTTTAGCCAGTTGAAACAGACTCTCCATCGTCAGTTGGGATGAGGGGGTGTCGATGTCGATGATCTGCTGCAGTGTGTCGTGCGAGTAGCAGTCGGGTTTGCGTTGATATTCGATCGTGTAGGATTCGCCGGAATCACCAGCAAAAACGAATGCTTTTCCGGCTAGCGTGGGCAGGTCGTGCAGCAGTTTCACCGCCTCCTGCGTTTGCACGCCAGCGATAATCGAGGCGATGGTAGGCGTGGTCGGCACCCGGCCGGTCTCCATTTCGTCGCGGGTTAGCAGATTGCAGCTTTTGCGGTGCTGTAGCACCTTCCAATCCCGTTCACTCATCGTGCATTCGTAACACGGGTTTTGTTGATCGTTGTCGGGAATGAAGACCCGCGCGATGCCTTGGATGACTTCGATCGCGCCGTCGATCCAGGGCTTGCCGACGCGCCAGCATTGCCGGTTGATCGAAAGCCGGGCTTCGCGATTGTCGAGTCCGCCGAGGACCAGATCCGCCCAGCGGTACACGCCAGCGCCCAGATCATGCACGATGTCGCAGTTCAATGGTTTGACGTTGATGTCAGGATAAATGTCGCGTGCTGCTGAGGCGGCGACGTCGGATTTGGGTTTGCCCGCGTCGTGGGCGCGGTAGAGGACGGATCGGGACAGGTTGCTGTTTTCGATCGTGTCTTTGTCCGCGATGACGACATGGCCGACGCCCAACAGTGCCAGATTCTTAATGATCTCGTTTCCCAACGCACCGGCACCGATGACCAGCACCCGGGCGTTTCGTAAGCGATCCTGATCCCACCACCCGATCAGCCGAAACCGATCAAAGCGATCGTCGGATGCCGCAAGATCGTCGGGGGAAATGTGCAGGGGTTCGCTCATACGCGGCGCGATCCCCCGGCGGTGATTTCGGGGAGCAGACGCAGCACGTCGCCGGGCATAACCCCAGCGTCGGCCAATGTTTGCGTGTCGAGCAGTTGCTTGCCGGAGCTACGATGCTGACATTTATAGCTGAGTAACTGCCCGTCAGGCCCGTATTGGGGGAAGTTCATTCGCTCGATCAGGACCGCCAGGATCCGCTGTAGCGGGGCGTCATCGGGCATTTCGACGCTTCGCTTTTTGTTGCCGGTGGCGTCCCAGATTTCGACGGTTAGAAGTCCCATAACACGCATTCTCCGAATCGAGTGAGATCGTCCAGTAACAATTTGCCCGAACTGGCCGACATGGAATATAACGACCGAGCGGGCAAACTGTTAGCGACGGAGGGTGTTTCTGTCGCCAAGAGACGGTAAACTCACCGGCGAGTGATACGGACCGGCGGCAGCCGGGCGCGTCAGGACAGTGATTGATACCCGTCTCCGCACAAGCGAATCGATCGTGAGATTGCCTTGTCGGACCGAGCCAGGCGCTTCGCCTGAAGGGATAACGCCGTGAGTTCAGACCAGGCCATCTTTAACGCCATCGCACAACCGCCTGATCGGCCCAACCGGGTGGAATCGGTGATCGAAATCGCCTGGCGCCGCCGCGGGTGGGTCGTGGGTGTTTTGTTTCTGCTGGTGATGGGCGCCGCCGTTGCGTTGATCGTCATCCCCAAGCGCATCGCCGCCCAGGGGCGCGTGTTGCTGGTTCGCAATACCGGCGCGGGCGCGGACCAATCCACGGCAGACCTGCACACGTTTCTGGCCAATCAAACCAACGTCGCCAAATCAGCGCCAGTGCTTTCCAGCGCGCTGGATGCACCGGGGATGAACGAGACGGCGTTTTTTGCATCGACCACCAACCACGTTTCAGCACTGAAAGAGCAACTTACCGTCACACCTTCGGGCGACGGGTCGAGCATTCTCAACATCCGTATTTCGACGACCGACCGCGAGCAATCGCGGCTGATCGTGCAGAGCGTGATGCTGGCGTATGTCGATTATGTCGGGGCACAGAAGAAGAACGTCGCGATCGACGCCTATGAAAAGATCGCCGCCGACCGTGAGCAGCTTGAGAATCAGCGGATGGACGCGCGAAAGATGCTGATTCGTCTGGAGAGTGAGACGCGGGCGTATGAATCGCCGGATGGCAAGACGAGTTTGGCGATCCAGAAAGTGCGGCAGTTGTCGGATGAGTTGATGAAGAATCAACTGACGACGACCGGCCTGAAAACGCGACTGGAGGAATCGTTTAAGTCGCTTGGCTGGACGCTTGAGAAATACGATGAGGCCAAGCTGAAGGAAGCAACCGCCGTCTCGTCGCAGAATCTGGAACTGCTGGCCAACAACATTGCGGGATTGAACCAGCAGTTGATCGAAGCCCGGCGACGCTTTGTCCCATCGCATCCGGCGGTTCGGACGATCAAAGCCCAGATCGCGGATCTGCAACTGTCGCAGGCGGCGACGCTGAAGTCGGCATATGAAATGGCGTTGTCGCAGGAACGCGAAAGCCGCAAATTGCTGGTTGAGCAGGAACAGATCGTGTCGAACCTCGACGCCAAGGCCGCCGAGAAAGAGAGCCTCGCGGGGCGGGTCGCGATGCTGGATAAGCAGATTTCACTTCTGGATGAAAAGCTGAGTCAGCTCACACTGTCTGAGAACGTCGGCTTTACCGCGACCGCGATCGAAGAAGCCGAAGTGTTGCCCGATTCTGCCGTGCCGAACACTTGGAAGACATTGGGCGTGGCGACGATCGTGGGATTGGTTCTGGGTTTGCTCACCGCATTGGTGCGTGAATGGGCCAGTCCGGCGTTGGGCGGGGTAAGTCGGATCGCCGATACGCTGGGCGTTCCGGTGCTGGGAACCTTGCCCCGCGTACAGGGCAAAACCGGCCGCGATGTGGCGACCTTGACGCACACGATGAGCGATTCACCGGCAGCCGAGGCGTTTCGGTCGATCCGCACGTCGATGCTCTTTGGATCGGGGCGGTGCAACACGATCACCGTCACATCGCCATCGCCCAAGGAAGGCAAGACGACGCTGGCGACGAATCTGGCGATCTCGCTGGCTCAGTCGGGCAAGCGGGTGGTGCTGGTTGATGCCAATTTCCGCGATCCGACGTTGCACAATTTATTCGACGTGGATAACGCGATCGGTTTTACCGGCGTGATCAGCGGGGACGATCTGGAGAGTTCGCTGCGTCGCACGCCGATCGAACATCTGGATCTGCTTACCGCCGGCCCGCGTGTGCCCGAGATCAGCGAGCAACTGAATAGCGGGGCATTTACGGATTTGCTGCGCGATCTGAATCTTCGCTACGACTATGTGATTTTTGATACATCAAGTGTCGCCGGGAGCAACGACGCACGGGTGATCGCCGCCGGTTGTGATCAGACGATACTGGTCGTGCGGGGCGAGCGATCGAACCGCTTTGCCGCCACTGCGGCGCGGGATGCGCTCTTGAGTGTGGGTGCCTTGTTGATGGGGATTGTGGTCAATGATTCGCAGACCGCCCAGGCGTATCCACCGGCGGGCGAGCGTCGCGAAAATGGCGATCGTTCGGACGAGTTGGCGGCCCGGATGAAAATCGGACGTCCTTAACATTTCTTTTGCCACAAACGTCCGCGAATGTGGTATAGAGTAAAAGAAGTAGACGCATCGGTGTTATCCGGAGGGAAAC
Source organism: Phycisphaerae bacterium (assembly GCA_041740275.1). Lineage (GTDB taxonomy): Bacteria > Planctomycetota > Phycisphaerae > Tepidisphaerales > Tepidisphaeraceae > BPJO01. The sequence continues at coordinate 5,064 of JBGSMH010000653.1, read as the reverse complement.
ACCGGTGCGTCTCAGTGCGCGCAGAACCGGCACATCCGTTACAGATGGGAGGGTTTGCGCAACTTCGCACGTGTTGTCGCGAGAATCACGCCCGATAGGGATTGCGACAGCAAAGCTGCTAACGTTGGCGGTCGATCATGGAGAGGGTCGACAAACCCGCGAAAGCGGTGTTGCAGTGATTCGGCACGGGAGAAAATGCCATGGTCAGACAATTGCTGGGACGCCCTGCGCCCCAAGAACATGCGCCGCATTTGGAACATCGGCGACTTCACGAGATGTATTTCCCAAAGCATCTGCTCTCGGTGATTCGCCGGGAGCGGGCGCGGGCAGATCGTCAGAAGAGCCAGTTTTCGCTCGTGATGTTTCGACTGGTCCCGGCGCGAGGGCGTTGGGCAACACTTCGACTCTGCAAGATCGTGCTTGAACAGATCCGCGCTACCGATGAAATCGGTCAATTCGATCGGCACACGGTCTGTGCGATTCTGCCTGACACTGCGCCCGATGGTGCGTGGAAGTTGATCGATCGCGTCAACGCCGCCGCCAGCGACCGGCAAATGCAGGTTGAGCCTGTCATCTATACTTATCCGACCAATTGGATCGCGCATCGCAGGAAGAAGGACGACGATTCGGACGCCGGTCAGAGCGGCGGGGGTCGCGGCGGAACTGACAGCAGCGATGTCGCCGACTGGGTGCGTCGCGCTGAAACCGATGCGCCTTCGGTCAAGCCGGTCCTCGATACGCTCCCGCTGGAAGCGCTTTTGGAGCGACGTCCCGATTTCTTAAAACGCTTGCTAGATGTTGTGGTCGCCGGTTCTGTATTGACGATCGCCGCTCCCGTGATGCTCGGCGTCGCGGCGGCGATCAAGCTGGGCAGTGACGGGCCGGTCATTTTCAAACAATGGCGGTCCGGCATGGGTGGCCGACCGTTTCAGATCTACAAGTTTCGCACGATGTGCAACAACGCCGACGCGATGAAAGCCCAACTCCGCGCCCAGTCCGAACAGGACGGCCCGGCGTTTAAGATGACCCGCGACCCGCGTGTCACTCGCATCGGCGCATTTCTCCGTAAGACCAGCCTCGACGAACTGCCCCAGCTTATCAATGTGCTAAAGGGCGACATGAGCCTGGTCGGCCCGCGTCCGCTGCCACTCGATGAGCAAGCCCAGTGCGACCAGTGGCACCGTGGCCGACTCGACGTGATGCCAGGGCTGACCTGCATCTGGCAAGTCTACGGCCGATCCCAGGTGACGTTTGAAGAGTGGATGCGAATGGACCTGGGTTACATCAAGCGTTACCGCGTTTGGGAAGACCTCAAGTTGATGTTCGCGACGGTCCCCGCCGTGCTGCTGCGGCGTGGGGCGAAGTGAGCAGATTGGTTCCTGTAGATTACAGGCGACGAACGCAGAATCATGCAGCGAATTCGAAAACCGGTGCTTGGACGAACCGGCTTGGCTCGCTGTTGCCGCGGATGATCTGATGAATGCGTTCGACGGTAGAGGGGGAAAAAAGCTGCTCGCCGGTCTCGATGCAGACCCGCGCGGGCACATGCTCGATAACAACGAGCTTGCCATTGACCTCACTGGTGTAGGTCACTTCGCGTTCGACAAAAGTTTCATGCGGCGTGCTGTTCATCGAGTCTTTCTCCGTCGGTGATCGACCCAGAGCTCCGGATCGGGTTCATATAGAGTAACGATTTTGACAAGTGGACGCGAAGGGTAGCTTACCTGAACATGCAATGCCCGGCCTTGGCGCGTGAAACCAAGGAGCGAGCAAGATGGGCCGTACTTGTCGTCCGGGTAGTCCTCGATCATTTCGGCGTTCTCGATCGCTTCTCGAATCTCGCCCACGCTGACGCCGCGCTGCACCGACTGGTCGAGCGCATGTCGAGAAAACTCGATCGTGTCACTGGCGAACTTGGTTCGTATGTCGTCTACGATGCTCATCATCCCCCCAATTGATCCGGGTTCAGTGCTGCCAGTTCGGGGACGACAAACAGCCCATCCTTGCGGATTAGGACGTCGTCGAAGCGGATTTCTCCGCCGCCGAAATCGGGGCGTTGGATGTTGACCATGTCCCAGTGGATTTGCGAGCGATTTCCATTGTCGGCCTCCTCGTAGGCCTGCCCGGGCGTGAAATGGAAACTGCCGGCGATCTTTTCATCAAAAAGGATGTCTCGCATCGGGCGAAGGATGTGGGGATTGAATCCGAGTGAAAACTCGCCGATGTAGCGAGCCCCGTCGTCGGCGTCGAGGATTTCGTTGAGCCGGGCGGTCAGAGCGTCTGAAGCGGCGATGCCGTTTGTGACCCTGCCTTTGCTGAAGGTGAGCTTGATGCCGGAGAAGACCGTCCCGCGGTAGAGCGTTTCGGCATTAAAACTGATCGTGCCTTCGATGCTATCGCGCACCGGGCAACTAAAGCACTCGCCATCCGGGATATTGCGTTCCCCCGAACACCCGACCGCGCCGATGTTCTTGATGCTGAAACGTAAGTCCGTGCCGGGCCCGGAGATATGGACCCGATCGGTGCGGTTCATCAGGTCGACCAAGGGTTGGGTCGCGCGTGCCATCTTTGCGTAATCGACGCCGGCGCAGACTTTGAAGTAGAAATCCTCAAACGCCTCGGTGCTCATCCCCGCACTCTGCGCCATCGACGGGGTCGGCCAGCGCAGAACGACCCATTTGGTCTTCTTGACACGATGTTCAGAATGGACCGGTTTCATCCACAATCGTTCGTACAGCTTCATCTTTTCGGTCGGGACATCGCTCATTTCCGAAATGTTGCTACTGCCGCGCACGCCCGCGTAGCACTGCACACCCTGCATCCGGGCAAGCTCAACCTGGCCGATAAACCGCATCTGTTCTTCACTGGCCGACTGTACCAGTGCGCGAAGCACCTGTGGAGAATACGTCGACACCAGCGGCAACCCCCCGGCGGATTCGACTTGTCGGATCAACTCGACCGTGAAATCCGTCGGAATGTCAAATGCCTCGATCAGCACCTTTTCGCCCGCCCTTACCTGCATGGAGTGACGGACCAGAAGTGACGTAAGTTCGGTAATACGCGGGTCTTTCATAGCCGGTCGATGGTACCGGGGCGTACGCGAAATGGAATTCCTGTCACCATCGAACAATAATACGCGTACTTGCCCGTTGCAATTGTGCGGACACTAACCAAGGAGAACGCAATGGATCGCAATATCGGATTGGTCGAGATGCTTGAGCAACGTAGGCTTTTCGCCGCCTCGCTGACTGCGGGTTTGCTGCGGGCGGTGGGTGATGCGGGTATCGCCAACGAGATCAAGGTCGAACTCAACACGGCGGGAACCCAGTACGAAGTCGATATCAACGGATCCAAGACCTATTTCGATATCGGCGGTGTACGGCGCGTCATCATTCATGGTGCGGAACTGGCTGACAATCTCGAAGTGGACGACTCTGTCAACGTCCGCCAGAACATCTTCGGATACGACGGCAACGATACGATCACCGGCGGGAGCGCTGCGGATGAACTAGCGGTGAAATTCGCCCATCGTCGCGGGCCACGCGGGTGGTGCAGACTTTGGGGCATGGGCGGCGACGATATCATCATCGCCAAAGGCGGCCGCAACTTCCTTGATGGCGGCATTGGCAATGACACGATTACCGGGTCCGACGCCCGCGATCTGATCGCCGGTTTCCTCGGAAATGACACCATCGACGCCAAAGACGGCAATGACATCGTGCACGGCGGCGACGGGAACGACATCATCGATCTGGGCGATGGTAATGACCTGTGCCTCGCAGGCGATGGCGACGACAATGTGACCGGTGGCAACGGCAACGACCGCATCTTCGGCCAGGCTGGCAACGACACCATCGATGGCGGCGACGGGAATGATTCGCTTTTCGGCATCAACGGTGCCGATTCGCTCCTCGGTAGCGATGGGAACGACCTCCTAGTCGGCGGCGACGAAGAGGATTTCCTCGACGGCGGAACGGGTTCGAATCGACTCATCCAACGTGAGGCCCCGACGGTTTCCGAACTCATTGATGACGTGATCAATACGTCAATCTAGACCTGCTCCAGCATCGCAACGATCACCCGGGAACGCCGGGCAGAATTTTCTGCTTGGCGTTCCCGGTTCCTGTTGGGTATAACCTAACAGAACATGAACGGCACGGACGCCACACTCTTCGACAAGTTGAACGACCAGCAACGCGCCGCGGCGTGTGCGAGCAATGATTCGCCGCTGCTGATCATCGCCGGTGCGGGGACGGGCAAGACCAACACCTTGGCGCATCGGGTGGCACATCTGATCCATTCGGGGGTTTCTCCAGCGCGGATATTGCTGCTGACTTTTACGCGACGGGCCAGTGCGGAGATGATTCGCCGGGTCGAGGGGATTTTGCGTTCGCCGGTGTCGCGGCGGTCCGAACACGCCGCCGTCTCGAGACTGTGGGCCGGGACGTTTCACGCGATGGCGAACCGCCTTTTGCGGCTTCATGCTCAATCGTTGGGTTTCAATGAGTCGTTTGCGGTGCTGGATCGATCCGACGCCGAAGACTTGATGAACGATGTCCGCAGCGACTTGGAGTTGGACAAGGGTGAAGTACGTTTTCCGCGCAAGGAGACCTGCGTCGGCATCTATAGCCGCTGTGTGAACGCGCGAGAGTCGATCGAAGATGTGCTCCGAAAGCATTTCCCGTGGTGCGCCAACTATCCCGAGCAACTCAAGCAACTGTTCAAGGCCTACACCGAGCGCAAGGCGAAGGAAAACATCCTCGATTACGACGATCTGCTGCTCTATTGGTATCACATGATGCAGGACGAGCAACTCGCCGCCGACGTGCGGGGGCGTTTTGATGCGGTGCTGGTCGATGAGTATCAGGACACCAACGCGCTTCAGGCCGACGTATTGCGGGCGATCAAGCCGGATGGACGCGGGCTGACGGTCGTCGGCGACGATGCCCAGTCGATCTACGCCTTCCGGGCCGCCAGCGTGGAGAATATTCTCGATTTCCCGCAGCAGTTTCCCGGCACGTCGGTGATGCGACTGGAGCAGAACTATCGGTCGGTCCAGCCGAT
>JBGSMH010000652.1:0-10090 GCA_041740275.1 Phycisphaerae bacterium | reverse complement strand
CAGCGTGCTGTATCACGTTCGCGGCCACACAGGACGCGAACGCGAGCCGGGGAGCGTTTCCAAGCAGGAACTGCGCGATATCTGTGCCAGTTTTCAGCAGGCGTGTATTGATATACTGTTGATCAAGATTCGCCGGGCGATCGAACAGTTCCCTGCCCACTCCGTCATTGTCGGCGGTGGGGTGAGTGCCAATCGCGGGTTGCGTGGTGCGCTGGCGCGGTTTGATCTGCCGTGTTATTTTCCCCCGATGGCCTACTGCACCGACAACGCCGCGATGATCGCCGGTCTAGGTGATATCCTGTTGTCGGCCGGTATGACCGCTGATCTATCGATGGACGCAGTCACTTCCGGGTCAATCCCAGGACACGCATGAGTAGACGCATCTTCAAACTTCCGCCGTTGCCCGCCCGACCCGATGATGGTCACAAGGGCACGTTCGGCCGGGTGCTGGTGATCGGCGGAAACGGCGAGATGATCGGCGCACCGGTTCTCGCCGGTGCATCGGCGTTTCGGTCGGGCGCGGGATTGGTGCAGATCGCCACGCCCAAGGCGATTTTGCTTCATGCGCTTTCGGTCGAGCCGGAACTGATCGGACTATCGTTGCCCGCATCGAAGAAGAAGTGGGATGAAGCGACCGCCAAAGCGGATGCGATCGTCGTTGGCCCGGGTCTGGGTCAGCTCGATGAAGCCAAAAAGCTGATCGACGCGGTGCTTAAGCTCGACAAACCGCTGGTCATCGATGCCGACGCATTGAACATCCTTTCGACCCGCAAAAGCTGGCCGAAAGCTGTCGTGGCGCGTTGCGTGCTGACGCCGCACCCCGGCGAGATGCAACGGCTTGGCAAACTGTTCGGCAAGACGGATCAGTCGCAATCGCCGGAGGATCGAATCGACACCGCAACACGTGCCGCGCGGGCGTTCCAACAGATCGTCGTGCTGAAAGGATCACGCACGGTTGTCACAGATGGGGATCGTTTCTACATCAACACCACCGGCGACTCATCGCTTTCCAAGGCAGGCACGGGCGACGTATTGACGGGCATCTGCGCGACGCTCTTGGCCCAATCGCTCGATCCGTTTGATGCCGCGTGCATCGCGGTTTGGGTGCATGGAAAGGCAGGCGAGTTTGCCGGTCAGAAGCACACCCCGCGCAGCACCACCGCCAGAGACATTGTCGATTCGATCTCAAAGGCCTTTGTGGATTATGAGCGAACGTTTGGGAAGACCGTTTGATCCAAACATGCAACGCGGCTACAGCAGTTCGATCGCGCGCGGGTAACTTCCGAGCACCGTCAGTTGCAGACAGTGTTGTCGCGCGCCTTCGACGGCCTCCTGCATCTTGGGATCGTCGGCGTGTCCCTGGGCGTCGATGAAGAAGTAATACTCCCAGTTGACCTTCTGACTCGGGCGTTTTTCGATGTCGGTCAGGTTGATGCCGGTGTCGCGAAACACATCAAGCACCTCTGCCAGGGCGCCGGGCTTGTGGGCGGTGGTGAACATGATTGCGGTCTTGTCGTCGCCGGTTTTTTTGGCACCTTCACGGGCGATGACGAAGAATCGGGTGACGTTGTCGGGGTTGTCTTCGATGTTTTCAAAGAGGATCTGCAATCCGTACATCTCAGCGGCTTTCCGCGAGCTGATGGCGGCGACGGTGGGGCTGTCGCGCGCCATGCTGGCGGCGACTGCGGTGCTGTCGACCGGCTCGACTGCCAGATGCCTCGCCGTCGCCCCAAGCCACTTTCGACACTGACTGAACACCTGGGCTTTGCTGACGATCCGATTCACATTTTCCCACGGGCCGGATGCAATTAGGTTGTGATGGACATTGACCAGCACCTCGGCGCAGATCCGGGCAGATGAGGACAAAAACGCGTCGAGCGTATCGACCACGCCGCCGCCGATGGAGTTCTCGACGGGGACCAGGCCGTAATCGACGTGGCCGCGGACGACTTCTTCAAAGACCGCCGGGATATCGGTGACGGGGGTGTATTCGACGGAGGCGCCGAACTTGAGCATCGCCGCCTCGTGGCTGAACGTGCCTTCGGGGCCCAGGAAGCCGATCCGCAGCGGCCTTTCCAGCGCGAACGACCCGCTCATCAACTCCCGATACACCGCCTCCAGACACCGATTGGGCAGCGGTCCCTTATTAAGTCGGCGGAGTTTCTCCAGCACCGCTTTTTCGCGATCGGGTGCATAGATCGAGATGTTTTGCTGTTGCTTGATCTTGCCCACCTCCACGACAACACGGGCGCGGGCGTTAAGAAGTTCGACGATTTGCTGATCGAGATCGTCGATCTGGTTGCGAAGCGGTTCAAGAGATTCGGACATGCACCCAAGAATAACCCAATCTGCCGTCGGGTGAAAACTCGGCACTGGTTTGTAATGGTCGTGTGCCTGTTGGGTTGCCTAGCGTGTGGCAGTTCAAACAAGGAGAAGCTTCGTGCAATGCCCCGCGTGTAAGGATGCTGTATTAACGATGACCGAACGGTCGGGCGTCGAAATCGATTATTGCCCCAGGTGTCGAGGCGTATGGCTCGACCGTGGCGAACTCGACAAGCTGATCGAACGCAGCGGGGCGGCGACGTCCGTGATGCCTGTGTCGCAGTCGGTACCGCCGCAACCGATCCATACCGAGCGCCCACGAAAATATGACTCGGATGACCTGTACCCGCACGAACACGAGCAAAAATATCGCCAGCCGCAGAAGAAAAGGAGCTGGTTGGGCGAAATCTTTGATATGTGATTTAAATAGTCGGGCCACTGGTGGGCGCTTGACCCTGCGGCTCGGAAGCAAGCTCGCGTCGAACCCGCCGCAGCTCGTTGTCCAGTTCTGCGCCGACCAGAATGATCACCGCGTTGATGTAGAAGACCATCAACATCACCACCATTCCCGCGACGGCGCCATAGGTCTTGGAATAGTTGGCAAAGTTCTCGACGTAGAACCGCATCGCCAGGCCCGTGCCGATCCAGCCCAAAGCGGCGAAGATCGAGCCGGGCGAAAAGAACCGTATACGGTTCTCGCGTTTGCTGCGGCCAAAATGATAGATCACCCCGATCAGGATCTGCATCACCGTCAATCCGATGATGTACCGGGCAACCGTGAACAGGACGAGCGATGAGCCACTGAACCAGTCCTGAGCCCAGTCGGGCAGTTGATCAAAATATCGCATGATGATTCCCGTCACCATCGACCCGACCGGGATCGCGGCGATGATGATCAGCAGGCACAAACACATGAACAGCGTTAAGAAAACCGCGATGATCCGCTTCCAGATGTATTTGCGGGGTTTGTCGATGTCGAACGCCTGATCCAGCGCGGACATCGTCGCGTTCATCCCGCCGGACGCGGCAAATAGTGTCAGAAATAGTCCCAGCGACAACAGTCCGCCCTGAGGTTGATTCACCACCGTATCCCATTGCTCCATTAGTGTCTTGGACGCCTCCTGCGTCAGCGAATCGGCGAGCATTCGCTGGGTCATCTCCTTGGCATCCTGCCGAAAATGCTCAGGGATGTAAGGCAAAAGCGTCATGATCGCGATCATGAAGGGAAAGATCGCAAACATCCACGCATACGCCATTGCTGCGGCGTTGGTGAAGACGTTGTCTTCGGAGATTTCGCGGTAGAGGCGTTTGAGGAATGACCAGACGCCGTAATCCCGAGCGGCGCTGATGATGTCGCGAAAACGTGCCATATCCATCGATCAGGATAGTCAATTCGTCGCAAGGGTGGTAGCCGAATGTGTTTTTCGCGATCGAACGCCTCTGCGGTATGCTTTTGCGAGTGACATTGCGACTCAGTGCCGTCTCTTTTTTTAATACCACACCGCTGGTCTATGAACTGGCGGACGATCCGTCGATTTCGCTGCGATTTGGCGTGCCGTCATCGCTGCTGGACGATCTGATTCAGGATCGCGCGGATGTCGCGCTTTTGCCAGTGATCGACTATCAACGTGCGCCCGGTTTGCGACTGATACGCGCCACCGGCATCGGCTGTGACGGGGAGACGCTGACGGTGCGATTGTTCTCGCGAACACCCATTGAACAGACTCAGGTGCTGGCCGCTGACACGGATAGTCATACGTCGGTGGTATTGGCGCAGATCATTCTTAAGCATCAGTTCGGGCTTGCGCCGCGGGTGATTCACCTGAATGAAGCGGCTGACGCGCCCGATGAAACTCGCCTGCTCATCGGCGACAAGGTTGTCACTGCCGAGCCGGTGGGGTTTGATCATCAACTTGATCTTGGGCTGGCATGGAAAAGGCTGACCGGTTTGCCGTTCGTTTTTGCGATCTGGACGGCCTGCGGCGGGGTGGATGTAAACGGACTATCCGGCAAGCTGATCGCGGCGTTGTCGGCGGGGCTGCGCAATGTGGATGAACTGGTCGCTTGTCACGCCGTTCCGCGCGGCTGGCCAGAGGCTATTGCGCGTCGGTACCTGACCGACTATCTCAAGTTCACCATCGAAGATCCGCAGATCGAAGCGATTCAGCGGTTTCATCGCATGGCGTACGAGATGCGACTGATCGACCGTTGCGAAGAACTGCGATTTGTCGAAAAGCTGCGGTAACCCCACCTCGCGCCCACAAAAAACCCCGCCGAATGACCGTTCGATCATTCGGCGGGCGGAGGAGGACTAAATCGCTTGATCCGTCGTCGGCTATTTGACCGGATTCTCCTTCAGATCGCGAAGGGCGTCCTGAAGCGACAGGATCGTGTAGGCCGTCACCAGCACGGGCTGGTCTTCCATGTACTTGTTCACGCCCACCCAACTGCCGTCCTCTTTCTGCAGTTCGGCGGCCTTGGTGATCAGCGCGACGCGCCAATCGACTTCCTTGCCATCGGGAGTCTTGATGATCGGCTGATTAAACGCATCCAGCGTCTTGCCGACGGTCATGTAGTAATAGAACAGTCCCCACTTGGCTTTGTCTTCGCCGAGTGCGGTCATCCCGGCATGGGCATCGAGTGTGAAGTTATTATTGATCCACGACCAGGCGGCCCGGACGCGCGGGTCGTCCTTGCTCACCCCGGCGTAGATCATGCTCTTGAGCCCGGCATAGGTCATCGTGCCCATCGACCGCACGCGACGAACGCCCGCATCGTCGGTATAGCTGCCTGCAAAGCTCTCGCCATTGCGATCGTCGCTGGGACCGTATGCAAACCCGCCATCATTCCCGGCCCATTTCTGATCGTTGGTTTCGCTGTAATTTTGGCAGCGGGTGACGAACTTGAGGGCATTTTGCATGACCGGATCGTCGGCTTTAACGCCGGCCGAATGCAGTGCTTCCAGCGCCAATTGGGTGTTGGATAGATCAGGCCGACCCGGCCCGCGCGATCGCCCGCCGTAACCGTAACCGCCGAAGAACGGATCTTCGGTTCCTTTGACCACCTGCTTGCCGGTGTTGGCTTCATCTTTACCGGCGAATTCGGGCTTGGTGTCTTCGGTCCATTGCAGACGCTTGAGATAGCCGACCGCCTTATCGATCGCCGGTTGAAACGCCGGATCCTTGGCGGCGGTCAGCGTGCTCAGCGCGATGGCGGTGTTGTAGTTGGCGAGCAGGTCCTTATAAATCCCGCCATCCTCCATCTGATTCGCCAGCAGCTTCTCAAAGCCCTTGGCAACAAAATCCGTCTTGCTGCTGTAATTCGGGTCCTGAACGAACGTCCGTAAGGCGATGGCGGTAAACGCCAGCGGCATTTTGTCGTTGGCCTGCCACCCACCATCGGGTTGCTGGTTGGCTTTGAGATAGGCCAGACCCTTGTCGATGATCGCCTGTGCCTTGACGGCCGGATCATCCGCGGCTTGCGCACCGCTGGCGATCAACATCATTGCCCCGATACCCGCCAGACTCATCAAACGTCGTTTCATATAAACCTTTTCCTGTTAAACCCTGAAAGCAGATTGTACGCGGGATTTCATGTCGGCGCGAAAGTTCTGCACATTGGACTGGATGCTCCTCAAGAATCGCTTGGCGCAGCAAAACGCCCCCGCCAGTGAGGCGGGGGCGTGGAAAGCTTTGGGTTGTAACGATTCGCTCAAGCCCGACGGCGACGCAGCAAGCCCATGCCCGCCATCGCCAGCAAGCCCAGGCTCGCCGGTTCGGGGACGATTACGATCTCACCGGAACTCAGTTGCGTGGCACCATAGGTGCCCGGGAGATAGTTTGTCGGATTCACAAACTGAATGGCGGCCAACTCAGACGCGCTGAGTGCCGCTGAGGCACCCACGAACAGTTGGTCGGTTCCCGAACCGGTGTCCAATCCACTCCAGCCGAGCAACTGCAACGTTTTGGTGGTATCGAAAGTGCCCAAGGCGGTGAAGTTGACGATACTGGTCCCGGCACCGAACTCGATGGCGGAACTGTTGGACAACGCAAGCAAATCCATGGATTCCGTGAAACCACCGGTGTCGAATGTCCCGCCGTCCAGAACTAGGTCGCTGGCATTAGCGATGCGTTCGCCTGCCGCAATCCTCAGCGTTCCACCCGAGACGGTGGTAAGTCCGTCGAAGGTGTTGGCCCCGCCGAGAATCAGCGTGCCGGTGCCCGCCTTTTTCAGACTGTTGGCTGTCGTCCCGTTGGCGATGACGCCACCCAGGGTCAGGGCGTTGGTGGTGCCATTGGCGGTGATCGTCCGGGTGGTCCCTGCGGCGGTACCGAGCGTGGTGGCACCGGTTCCGAGGTTCAAGCTGTTGGTGCCACCAAAGGTGAAGTCACCATTGATATTGACTGCCAACTTGTTGGTGCCGTTACCGACAGCAATATCTCCACTCGTCGCATCGAGCGTTCCCCCGGCGAGGTTTAGGATTCGACCGCTGGTCGATCCGGAACCTCCGAGTGCGTTGGCATGGTTCACGATCAGTTTGCCAGAGTTCAGATTGTAGATGTAGCCATTGCCCCCGGTGGCACTGCCGGTCAATACAACTGCCCCGTTGCCAGCCAGGGGGACGCCGGTCGTACCGATATTCAGGGTCTGCGAGCGTGATGTTGTGGAAACGTTCTGGCCTTCAATGGTGGTCACTCCATTGCCACCAATGTTGACAGTCACACTGGAATTCGCCAAGGCCACACCGTTGATAACCGTGCTCGATCCGTTCGCGATCTGGCCGATGGTCAGATTGGTATCCGTCGTATTAAAGGCATATGTGCCGACGGTTGATAGACCCACGACACCTGACAGAACCAGTGAGTAGCCATTGCCCCCCGTCACATTCGTGGTGAGAATACCTGAATGGCTGGACGTGCCACCAAAGATTCTCATATCCCCAGCCAAAGTGATGACCTGATTGGTGAGGGCACCTGTCGCGGTGCGATCCACATTGAAGTTGATCGTGCGATCGCCACTTGATGGACCCGTGTAAACGCGTCCAGCCGTGTTATTGAAAGTGCTGGTCGCATCCGCCCGCAAATCCAGGACGTTGTTCGTGGTGGTATTCACTGCGGGAGTGAACCGCAGGGAGGAGCTAAATGACCGAGCGTGATCCGTCCCGTGTCCGATTTTGCGGCGACCGGTCCGCCTGAGGGCTTTCAGAACCAGACCGCGCGAAATCACGCACGGTCATTTAGAACTCAGGGCCGCAGATTCATCGAGGCGAAGCGTTCCGTCGTTGATAGAGGTGAAGGCGGTGTAATTATTGCTACCACTTAGCAGCAACACGCCGCCTGAAACACCTACCGTTACACCGCCACTGCCTGAAATGTCCCCAGAAAGTTCGTTGACATTGGCTCCAACGGTTTTGGAAACGAGTCCGTTGTTGACGATGGTGTTACTCATCACGCCGTTGTTAACAAGGTTTGGCGACAAAATGCCACGACGGGCCTCGGCAAGATTCGCATCGCCGGCAGCGGTGGTGATGATGCTGGCCGAGTTGAGGCTACCGGTGGCACCATTGCCCACTTGTAGGACCGACTGATTGATCGTCGTCGGGCCGGTGTAGGTGTTGTCGGCAGCAAGAACGACGGTTCCTTCACCGGCTTTGGTCAAGCCACCACCCAGGGTTGCGGTGCTGATCGGGCTGGCAATGGTCAATAATCCGCCGGCGGTGGCGTTCGTATTGGTGATAATGGCTTCATTCGCACCGGTCGTCCCAAAGACAATGCCGGTAAATCCAGAAAGGTCGAAGTCGCCAGCAGCGGCGGTCATCACGCTGGCGAGAGCGCCGCTGGTGATCGTGAGCGTGCCGGTATTGTCCCCCGTGAGAGACGAAGCGGTATTGCCCGTAACCAGAAGCGAATTGTAGGTTTGGGACCCGGTGGTGTTGACCACGCCGGTGGTTTTGACGTTATCACCGGATACGGCCAGGGCTACAGTTTGCTGTTCGTTTGTACCAAGGTGTCGCAGCCCGCCGGTCGTGCTATTGGTATCAAGGGTGAGGAAATTCGTCCCTACGGCCGTGAGGCTGTTACCCCCGATCAAATAGGGGACGATCGTCAGTTGCTTGTCGCTTCCGCCCGCGCCGGCACCCAGCGAACTGGTGTTGGTCCCGATCTGGACCAGGCCGCTTCCGACGTCAATTCGATTGGCCGCAACCGAAGCTGATGCCGCCAGACCCAGATTGGTTCCGCGCACCAATGCTGTGGCGTTATTGCTCCGCGTGAAACTTCCGATGTCCAGCAATGCATAGGTGTTATTCAGGCCCCCGTTAAGCGTGAGCGTGCTCTGTCCGCCCGCCAGCCCGACCGATGCGACGGTTTCCGTGGTTGCGGCGGCAGTGTTGTTGAACTGGTAATAGCGGGAACCATACCCCAGGCTGATCGGGATCGCGTTATCGATTAACTCGCTTGAGGTGACCGAGTAATCCATGCGCAGGTCGGTCGCCGCGTTGTGGGTCAGCGAGCTGACGTTCGGCCCCAATGCGCCTTTGATAATGATCGGAAAGCTGAAACCGCCGTTGGCCGTGTGCGAAGTCTGGATGGCGATCGCGCTGCCGGTTGCGCCGATCGATCCGTTGAGTTCAAAAACGCCGCCGCTGGAGTTGGAATTGTTAACCAGCGTCAGAGTGCGGGCACTGCTGGCGGTGATGTTGCCGTTCACAATCACGCCCAAGTTCTGAAGGGCACCGATGGAAAGATTGGTGTTCTGAATAACGACGTTGGGATTGACTGTGAGCAGTGACCCAACTGCCGAAGAAGTGATGCTGGAATCAAAATTGCCGAACGGATTGACCAATCCGCCGGTGTTGTCCAGTGTGAAGGTCGTCCCCGCGCCTTGGTTGATGACCCAATGGTTGATCGGGACAGTGACAAAGGTCTGGAATCCGCGAATTTGTCCAAACACCACGCCGCTGGCGTCAAGTGTGGTGGTCGCTGGCCCGGCCACGGTGGGGGCGTAAGTGACCAGGTCACCCGCCGAAGTCGAGTCCGGGACACCGTTTGTCCACGTTGCCGTGGTCCAGTTGCTGGCTCCGCTGGTGGTTAAGGTGCGCGTAACCGCCGCCGCGTGTGCCTGAGGCACTATCGACAGCGAAACCGCAGCCGCAGCACCGACGAGCATCCAACGACCGTTTGTATTCGACTTCCGCATATTTCTCCTCCGAGGCGTGTGAAATGTGACTGAACTGGACGCGACCTGCGTCCAAAGGGATCATGTATCAACCCCTTGACTTTGTCAAGTCGAAATTAGGACCAAAAAGTCCGTTGATAGCAAGAAAATGACATTTCGACTAAGTATCCCGTTCGCTTTCTCGGTAACGGAACGTCTCGACAGATTTCCTGGCAACCTGGGCAAACCTAGCATCAGAAACTTGAGCCTGCTGCGGGGTGGTGGCACAATCCTTTGGGGATGGGGTGTGTCTGTGGGGGTGAAGGAGTGTTTGTCGTGACAAAAACATGGATTGGCATCGGTTTGTTGATGGGTGGGGTGGTTGCCGGTGGGTGTCGGGACGACACGCCGCCGCCGCCGAATTCGTCGGTTCCGCCGCCGGGGACGTATACGCATGTGCGTGGCGAGGCCGCGCCGCGGCCGTTGCCGGCGCAGGATCGTGATATCGCCATGAATCCGCCTTTTGACGATGCGCCGCTGGTGACGCAGGCCCCGCCTGAACAACCGGCATTTGTTGAGGCGTATACCGCTGTCGGCAAGCCGCGAATCGCGG
>JBGSMH010000651.1:0-8695 GCA_041740275.1 Phycisphaerae bacterium | reverse complement strand
CAGCGGCGCCGAAACGATCTATTTCCCTCGCGGCGTGCAGGCACCCCCGCGCGACCGCGCCAACACTCCCGGGTGGCGCGGGGCGTATCTCATTAGCGATACCATACACATCCGGGGCAAGGTCAAACGCCTCATCGGCTTTGAAGCCACGTTCTACTTCCAAGCCAAAGAGGGCGCTCCTGAGGACAAGCCCGTATTCCTCTTCGAAGACGGCGATGCCCCGGTAGTCGTGGTCGAACGAATGATGTTCATGATCGGCAATTACTTCCCGAATCCCGCGTTCAAGCATGTCGCCAAACGCGACCTGCTGCTCAGTAGTTTCACAGGGGCACGGGCAACGACTCTGGAAGGCAGCGGACGCCTGTTCGTGGAAGATGTCGTCGGTTCGCAACCCTGGACCGTTGGCCCGGGCAGCCAACTGTACGCCAGGCAACTGAACATCGAAGGCGAACACGTGCCTGCCGCCAAGCTGATCAATAAGGGCGGGACCGCGTGGGTGTTGGGTTTCAAGACCGAACACCGCGCTCCCTGCGTGAGCGTCAGTGCAGGCGGGACCACAGAAATCCTCGGTGCACACTTTTATACCTGCGTGCGGGGCAGTCCCAACGAGACCCTGCTGGACGTCACCGACGCCCGCCTGAGCCTCGCCGGTGCGGGCGAATACGTCTGGACCCGCGACTGGGCGACCAACACCATCCTTCGCGAAACCCGCGACGGACAAACCCGGACGCTTGAAAAAGAGGCGTTGCCTCATCGCGGCGGCGGGTCGATGATC
Organism: Phycisphaerae bacterium; assembly: GCA_041740275.1. Classification (GTDB taxonomy): domain Bacteria; phylum Planctomycetota; class Phycisphaerae; order Tepidisphaerales; family Tepidisphaeraceae; genus BPJO01. Next base: position 7,920 of record JBGSMH010000651.1, on the reverse strand, counting down.
GGACTGGTCAGTGCGTTTGCGCCTGCCCAATCCCCTCAGGACGACAAACGCCCCGGCAAGCCCGAAGTCAAAGTCACCGCACAGTCGGCGACTACCATCACGCTGGCGATCACCCCGACGGGAGCCGAAGCCGTCGGTTACCGTATCCAGCACGACGACAAGTTGATCGGCCTAAGCACCGGCCGATTTGTCGCCACCGGCCTGGAAGCCCAGCGATCGTACAACCTTCAGGTGATAGCTTATGATCAGTACAATCGGGCGTCTGAACCGGCACAGATTCAAGTGTCCACGCTGAAGGATGATGTCCCCCCCACCGTCCCGCAATCCATGGCGGCGGTGACTGTGACGCACCGCAAAGCACACCTGCGGTGGACGCCTTCGACCGACGAATTGGGCATCAAACACTATCTCATCGAACGTTACGTCGCCAACAAACCCGATCCCGATCAGTCGATGGAGACTGGCAAGGTTGAGTTCATCGACGAAACCGTGGCGCGCGGCACGTCGTACATCTATCGCGTGATCGCAGTCGATAACAGCGGCAACCGCTCGTCGCCGGCAGAGATCAAGATCGACGTCCTGAGTGAACCCCCGGCGGTCGTAGAGATCGAATTGGAAAGGCCATCCAAACTGCACAAGATTGGCAAAGTCAAAGGACCGATTCTGGGCAACCTGTCCGAAGGCGTCTGGGCGACCTATGAAGACATCGACATGACCCGCCCAAAGCCCCTGAACACCGCGACGCTGCGGTTCGGTGCCCCGGCGTCGCGTGCCGGTGCGGAGATCGATCTGTATCTGAACGCGACGATCGAAGGCTACGAAGAACGTGAAGGCAAAAACCGGGCGGACGTCACCGACGGGCAGATCAAAGGCAAACTGCTCGGTACGTTCGTTCTCAAAGATACCGGCGGGTTCAACCGCATGGGCGAGGTGTCGATCCCGGTCGAACTGCCCAACACGGGTACGCACAGCCTGACGATCTCTATTCGATGCGCCAATTCCGAAGGCAAAAATGCACTTGGCGACCTCGACAAGCTTAAGCTCTCGACCGAAGCCCGGTAGACTGTTGTGACTCGATAACGCGGAAGACATCCCATGCACCCCATGCGTTTTGGCGTTTCGTATTACCCCGAGATCACGGAAGAGTCGCAGTGGCACACCGACCTGTCGGCGATGAAGAATGCCGGGCTGGAGATCGTGCGGATCGCCGAGTTCGCGTGGAGTGCCATCGAGCCGCGCGAATCAGAGTACGCCTTTGAGTGGCTCGACCGCTTCGTCGATATGACCCAAACGCTGGGCATGACGGTGGTGATGTGTACGCCCACCGCGACCCCGCCGGCCTGGTTGACAACGCAGTACCCCGAAGTCCTCGTGGTGCGACGTGACGGCTCACGGCACACGCACGGCGGGCGTCGGGACGTCGATCTGGACAGCCCCATCTTTCGCCACTATGCCCAGCAGATCGCACGTATCATGGGACAGCGCTACGCCAACCATCCGGCGGTGATCGGGTGGCAGATTGACAATGAGTTGATCGGTCCCGAAGGCGAGCCGCCCGAAAGCCACAGCATCGCAACGACTTTTCAGTTCCGACAATATCTCAAAGTCGTCCATGGCGACCTTTCCACCCTCAACCACCGCTGGGGGACGCGGTTTTGGAGTCAGGAATATTCAGACTGGGGCGAGATCACCACGCCGCGCAACCCGCGTTCGACAATGGGACAGGTGCTGGATTACAGCCGGTACTTCTCGGTCAGTCTTCGCGGCTTTATCCAGTTGCAGGCGCGGGCTTTACGCGAGGTGATCGATGCGAAACAGTGGATCAGCCACAACGCCACCGCGATCTTTGACCGCGGGATCGACCACATCCAGATGGCTGAGCCGCTCGATGTCGCCGGGTGGGACGCCTACCCTGGGGCGGCGGGTCGTCCTCACCCGCATGCCTTCGCTGCGATGGCTCACGACATGTTCCGCGCCGCCAAGCAGAAGCCATTCTGGGTCCTTGAGACCAGCCCGATTCGCGATAACGTGCCCGATGCTCATTTCGCGCAGATGTACGCCCGCGGTGCCGAAGCGGCGCTGATGTGGCATTGGCGTGAGCATCCCGCCAACGCCGAGAACGACTCCGATGTCTTCTGCGACTACGCCGGGCGACCCGACCCGGCACGCCTGACGCGATTGAAAAGCATCCAATCCCGCCTGGACCAGATCGCCGCCTTTGGGGATACGCCCCAACGGGAGCGTCCGCGCGTCGGACTGGTGTTCTGTCCCGACGCTGTGCGGGTGCACCTGACGCCCGACCCGTACATGCGCAACGCACTGAGCAAGCGCGTCAGTTATCTGCGGATCCTCGTCGAAACTTACCGCGTGCTGTGGCGAAGCGGCGTGGCAGTGGATGTGATCCGCCCGGACGATGCGTTCGATCCATACCAGATGCTCGTACTGCCTTCGGCGCGGCTACTGTCCCGCCCGGCGTGCCAGCGGATCAGCACGTTCGTCGAACGCGGCGGGACGCTGCTGGGCGTGGCCAAGACCGCGCATCAGGACGAGTGGGCGACGTTCTATCCGTCGCCAGGGGAGTTGCTCGCCGAAGCGTTGGGGTTTGCCATGACCAAGCACCTAAATCTGCCCGGCGACGCGGTCCTGCAGGCGGAATGGGGGAATGATGCAATCGACTGCCTGCCCATTGCCGAGCGGGTCGAACCGACCCGCGCCCAAGTTCTCGCCCGCTTCACCACCGAAGGCTTGCTCAAAGGCGCCCCGGCAGCGCTGTGGTCGCGGTTCGGTGCGGGCACGTCATTTTACGCCGCCGCCTGTAGCGAGGAATTGATCCAACGACTGCTACCCCTGGCCTCAGCCCACGCGGGCGTGAAATGCTGGGCACCCGTCGGCAGCGACATCGGCCTGCTCCCATCTACGCCGGACCTGATGTGGGTCTTCAATTACCAGGACCAGCCTTGCGATATCGCTGGCGTGTGCGTCGCTCCCGGCGACTTCGCACGCGTGCCGGCTGCCTCGTTTCAAAGCCTTGCACCCTGAAAGCCACGCAATGTCCACTCCCCACAACGTCGTTCTCATCATTACCGATCAGCAGCATTACAACACCCTGGGCATCAGCGGATGTCGCTGGGCAAAAACGCCCAATATCGACGCCCTCGCATCCTCGGGCATCTGCTTCGACAACCACATGGTCACCAATCCGGTGTGCTCTCCCTCCCGGGCCAGCATCATGACCGGCCTGCTGCCCAGTGAAAACGGACTGTGGGGCAACGGGTGTCGCCTGCCGGTACATCATCCCACGCTCGCCACCATCATGAACGATCACGGGTGGCAGACCGCGCACTTCGGCAAACTGCATCTGGTGCCGATCATCACCCGCACCGAACCCCACCCGTCTTACGGTTTTCAGACCTGCGAGGTGGCCGAGGGTGACCAGCAACTGCTCGATGATGATTATTTCAGACAGTTGCGCCGCAACCATCCCGATCTGTTCGTGCAATACGTCGATGAGATGTACACGCGCGGCCACGCGACGGCGTACACGTCAGTCATGCCCGAAGACAAGCACGTATCGACCTGGGTCACCGATCGCTCCATCGACTGGCTGGAACGGCGTCGTCAGACCGATCGTCCGTTTCTGCTTTCGGTCGGTTATTTCGACCCGCATCACGCGTTTAATCCGTGCGAACCCTACGCCTCCGATTTTGCGGACGCGGATGTGGAGTTGCCTCAATTTGATGAACGGTGGATTGACAGCAAACCCGACCACTACCGCGCCCACTATGAAGTATGCCGAGGCATCACACGCGATCCGGAACAGCTGCGCGCGCTGATCCGCGCGTACCACGCGATGATCGCGCATCTCGACAAGTGCGTCGGACGACTCGTGCAGACGCTTGATCACCTGGGCCTGCTCGATTCGACCGATATCATTTTCACTTCTGATCACGGCGAACTCATCGGCAACCAGGGCCTGCTGTGGAAAGGCCCTTACCTGCTCGACCACCTTCTGCGTGTGCCGCTGATCATCAGCCGACCGGGCAGCGCGTCTCGCCGAATATCGGGACTGTCTTCCATGCTCGACATCGTCGCGACCGTGCAGTCGCTGGCGGGCGTTTCTGAGCGGGATTGGACTTGCGGATCGGGAAAGCCTCTGGTCGATCATCAGATGAACCCGTTTCCCCAGGGCGCACGCGATTGCACGTTGACCGAGTGGTTTGCCAGACCCGGCACGCCGCCAGGCGATCTGAAATGCCTCAGAACCGATCGCTGGAAACTGGTGCATTACAACCAGTCCCCCACCCAAGGCGAGTTGTACGATCTTCAAAGTGACCCCGGCGAATGCAACAACCTTTTCGCATCGCCCGAACACGCAGCGACGAAGGATCAGCTCTCTGCACAACTCGCTGCCCACTACCTCTCCCAACGCCCCACAACCCCCTGCGAAGGCGGCTGGTAAAACGCACTGGTGGCGATCTTGCGATAGACACATATCGCGGTGTTTCTGAGCCGTGTCCACTGCCCCGTCAAACCCGGGTCAAAGCACATCCATCGCTATCACCGTGTCCACCCGATCCGGGAAAAGATGCGTATGCGGGACCGGCTGATATAGGTTCAGGAAGATATCGTCCGGCATGCCAAAGGACTGCACCCCCGGATTCCAGAAATCTGTCAGGTACGCATCCGCTCCACTCGCCAGATGACGCGGCGAGGCGACTTTCCCTCGCAGGGACCGCAGCGTCAGGTGCCCCATCGGCTGTTCCATCACGTGTCCGTAGAGCGTTTTGGCGTCATTGCTCATCGTCCAGCGACCCCAATCCGGCCGCTCAAGCGGTGCCAGCCCGCACCCGTGGATGCTCGTGCTGTTGAGCGACATCCACGACCCGACCTCTTCGAGCAGCGCGATCGACTCCACCGGCAGTTCACCTCGGGCGGTCGGGCCAAAATTCAGCGTCAGATTCCCCGACTTGCTGACACAATTGACGAGCGTCCTGATGATATCGCCACTGCGTTTCCACGCCGTGTCCGCCGATCCGAAGCACCAACTGTTGTTGTGCGTGATCCATAGGTCCCAGGGCAGAATCTTTCCGCTTGCGTTCGTCGTCGGCGAGTGAGGCGTGTTCAATTCACAGGTGTCAAAATCCCCCACCCACACAGGTGGCGGCGACGATTTGATATTGCCCGCCTCCGCGTGACTAAGCCGATCGTTCAGCACGATCCCCGGCTGAAGCTCGCGAATCATCCGAACCAGTTCCTCGGCGCCCCATTTCTGCCCGGTATATTGCCCGTAGCTGAAGTCAAACACGAGAAGATCGATCGTTCCGTACCGGGTCAGCAGCTCCCGCACCTGCCCGCGCACGTAACGAACGTAGTTGTCCCACAGCACCGGGCGGTCGCGCTGCGCGGGGTCGTCTCGAAGCGGGTGCTGGCGATCGCCAAACGCCGGATAGTCGGTGTGATGCCAATCCACCAGCGAGTAGTACAGACCGATCCGTATGCCTTCGGCTCGGAAAGCATCGACGTATTCGCGAACCAGGTCCCGCCCCGAAGGCGTGTTGGTGGATTTGTAGCTCGTCAATTCGCTATCGAACAGACAGAATCCGTCGTGATGCTTGGTCGTGAGAATCGCGTATTTCATCCCCGCAGCACGGCAGACCCGCGCCCACTGAACCGGGTCATAGCGATCGGGGTTGAACTGATTGAAATACCTGTCATAGCCTTCCAACGGCATCCGCTCGGCCGATCGGACCCACTCGCCACGGGCGGGCAGACTGTATATCCCCCAATGAAACGAAGCGCCAAACCGCGCATCGGTCCACCACCGCAGATGTTGGGGCGTTCGAGCAAACTGTTCCGAATCGAGCTTGATCGACATTTTTTGTGTGTATCCGTGTCCAAACCGCGCGACAGCCCTCACACCCCTACGTCGGTGGATCAAATGTGCGATACAGGACTCGAACCTGCGCCCTCAGGTGTTGTAACCTGTATCCGGCAGTCGCTAAAAAACCGAAAAACAATCAGATTCCCTAAGTATATCGTGGTTTTTCAGCCTTTCCAGTCCTGCTTCCGATTTGCTCCAATTCACCCCGTTTTGACGTGATTTTCGAAAAAATGGTGTAGTACTACACCACTGTGTCGAAGCTCATCGCTTCTCAAGATGTTTGTTTGGTGCAATGTGCAACGCGCCCGGATGCCTTGTTCGCAATCTTCAACATGAGCATACTTGAGTTGAGCATCCCATGCCGCCTTTACTGTCGCGACTGCTCACCCCGCATGTCGTATCCGACGTAAGACTCGCTGATCTAAAAAGTGGCTATTGAAAAGGTGACTCTGGATCTACTTCTTGCAGTCGTGACTGGGTGATCGTTTGCGGCTGCAGAATTGGAAAGGCATACTTCTGCTTTCAAAAAAGGCGGTCCTGATGCTTGTGCTGACGTGGAACACCAAATGGTCCAGGTCAAAAACTGGTAGGGGTACGTGGTTTCGCTCGCGACTGATGGAGGTCGATGCGGATGTCGTGTGCCTGACCGAGGCCTTCGCGAGCCTGCTGCCCGCCGGGCACATCATCGAGTCCGACGCAGATTACGGTTACAGGATCATGCCGGGCAGGCGGAAAGTCATCCTCTGGTCGCCAAAGCCTTGGCGGGACATTGACGTCGTGGGGTCGAAAGCGTTGCCATCGGGACGATTCGTATCGGGCGTGACCGAGACACCGGCAGGCGACGTTCGGTTCGTTGGTGTCTGTGTGCCATGGAAGGATGCGCATGTGAGGACGGGCCGAAAAGACCGGGCCACGTGGGAGGATCACCTGGCGTATCTGGCCGCACTGCCCGCCATCCTCAAACGTCGCACTGTAACGGTGCCAACGGTGATTTTGGGTGACTTCAATCAGCGGATCCCAGCGCGCGGCCAGCGCAAGGACGCTGCCGACGCGTTACAGCGTACTCTGGACGGTTGGACGGTCTGCACCGCTGGAATACCGGACGAGGACGACAAGCAGTTGATCGATCACCTCGCTACGGATGGATCTTTGATTTCAGATTCGATCCAAGTGCTTTCCCGATACGACAAGAACGGGCGGCCGATGAGTGATCATGTCGGCGTGAAGGTGGGATTGCGGCGGCGGGAATAGTGCGTCGGGCGGCCGATTACGGACACGGTCGGCGCGGGATGGTGTCGGTGACCGGGTTTCCACAGACGCAATTCAGTTTGCGATTTCTCGGGTAGTCACCCATTTTCAACCCCCTAACCGTCGTTCACGCCGCCAAAAAGCCTAAATAACAGCCATTTTCACGTCATAATCAGTGACGGGGTCCGTTACCCCTTCGCCGGTTCATTTCTTTACGTGATTCGTTGCCGCTGATCCATTTTCACTCTTACCAAAGGAGATTTTCTGCTTCTGCATTGCGGCATCACGTTGGGTCTGACCGGCTGACATTTCTTGAACCGTTTCTCAGAAAAGGAAACCCCCATGACCATCACGTTTATCAACTCCGACGGCGCCGGATTCGCCCGACTTTTGGAAGTGCCCGAGAACCACACCATCGACAAGCTGTTTGCCGAACAACTGCCCTCCCGATCGGCCAGCGACTACCTGATCCGTGTCGACCGCCTGCCGGTCACCGCCGATCACGTCCTGACCCCCGGCTGCCGGGTCAGCATCACGCCCACCAAGATCGCCGGAGCGCGAGCGATCAGGATCACCGCTGCGTCAGCAGTTTGGAGCACCGCTTCGCGTCGGTTCGGCTTCTGCCCGCCCATCCCCCGCATCGCCGCGTAGTCGATTCTGATCCACGTTGGCCCGGTGGCGTGCACGGACGCACCCACCGGGCTCTTTTGGTTTTTAACCTGAAAAGGATCCCCCTCATGCGCACCTCAACCCCACGTCGTAAACCCCGTTTGCGTCTGGCACTCAAACTC
>JBGSMH010000650.1:0-7198 GCA_041740275.1 Phycisphaerae bacterium | reverse complement strand
ATAACCGGAAACCAACATGTCTGAATACATCCAAACACGCTATCGAACCCACACCTGCGGCCAACTTCGCGGAGCCGACGTCGGCAAAGACGTCGCCCTCGCCGGCTGGGTCCATTCCTATCGCGATCACGGCGGATTGGTCTTTATCGACCTTCGCGATCGCGACGGGCTGACCCAACTGGTCTTTGATGGCGACCTCTGCGGCGCAGAAGCCCTCGACCTGGCCCGGCGGTTGCGCAACGAGTGGGTCATCTCCATCACCGGCAACGTCGTCGCACGTGGCGAGGGATTGGTCAATCCCAAGCTCAACACCGGCGAGATCGAAGTGCGCGTCAAAACACTCACGGCATTGAGCGAAAGCCCGACACCGCCGTTCCTGCCCGATGATCGCGAACAGGTCAACGAAGAACGCCGCATGCGCTATCGCTATATCGATCTGCGTCGCGGCGAGATGCAGAACACGCTCCGAACGCGCTACAAAGTCACCAAACTGATGCGCGATCACCTCGGCGATCTGGGTTTCTGGGAAATCGAAACGCCGTACCTCACCCGATCGACGCCCGAAGGGGCCCGCGATTTTCTGGTGCCGGCGCGCCTGGCACCGGGCAGTTTCTATGCCCTCCCGCAAAGCCCGCAGTTGTTCAAACAGATCCTCATGGTCGGCGGGTGCGACAAGTACATGCAGATTGTCCGCTGCTTCCGCGACGAAGACCCCCGCGCCGACCGGCAGGCCGAGTTCACGCAGCTTGATATCGAGATGTCGTTTGTCGATCAGGAGGATGTCACCACCGTCATCGAGACGCTGGTCAAACGCATCTGGAAAGAGGTCTTGAACATCGACACCGGCGACATGCCGCGCATGACCTACGACGACGCGATTAACGATTACGGATCGGATCGGCCTGACCTGCGTTTCGGGATGAAGTTGACCGACATCACCGATCTGGCGCATACGACCGACTTTGGCGTGTTCAAGAACGCCGAACTGGTCAAATGCATCGTCGTCGACGGCGGGGCGAAACTGACCCGCAAAGAGACCGACGCGCTGGCGGATTGGGCAAAAGGATTTGGCGCAAAAGGCCTGGCGGTCACCAAGGTGGTCGGCGGGAAGTTCGACACCGGCGTGGCTAAGTTCCTGACGGCGATCGAGCAGCAACTTCTTGAACGCACGGGCGCAAAAGAAGGGGATTTGCTCTGCTTTGCCGCCGACAAATCCAAGATCGTTCACAAAGTGCTCGGCGAGTTGCGATTGAAGATGGCCAAGGACATGAAGATCAAACCGGCGAGCGAGTTTTCATTCCTGTGGGTGGTCGATTTTCCGATGTTCGACTGGGACGAGGACGAAAAGCGTTTCGTCGCGATCCATCACCCGTTCACCGCCTGCAAGGACGAAGACCTGGTCAAGCTGGATTCAACCGACCCAGCCGTCATCGCGGGCATGAAAAGCAAAGCCTACGACATCGTCTGCAACGGCTACGAGATCGGCGGCGGGTCGATTCGTATCCATCGCATGGACGTGCAGCAAAAGGTCTTCAAACTACTTGGCATCACCCCCGAGCAGCAGGCTGGCAAGTTTGGCTTCCTGCTCGAAGCCCTCAACTTCGGCGCTCCTCCGCACGGCGGGTTGGCGATCGGGGTCGATCGGCTGGTCATGCTCCTGCGAAACATCACCAACATCCGCGACGTCATCGCGTTCCCCAAGACCCAGACCGGCCAGGATGTCATGTGCGGTGCCCCGGCCCCGATTGACGATCGGCAACTGAAGGAAGCGCACATCAAGATCGTCGAGCCGGTCAAACCTTCGTAGGCCATGAAGGCGGATCGACGCTCGTTCAAGTGCTGCGGTGGTACCGTTCGACATCCATGAGGAACCGTAGCGGTTCGCCACGCGTGAACCGCCGAAGGTTGTCCAACGCGTACTGGTGATACTTCTGAATCCGATTCGACCTGCCCGGCCAGCCGTGACCGACCTGGTGGGCGGTGAGAATCACGTTTGACCAGTATCGAGCCGGGTGATCGGGCGGGAGCCTGTCGGGTTCCAGCACGTCCAGTCCGGCGCGCAAGCGCCCAGATTTCAACTCGGCGAACAAGGCGTCCTGATCGATGATCCCGCCGCGTGCGGTGTTGATGACCACCCCGTGATCGGGCAATCGACTGAGCAGATCGGCATTGATGATCTTGTCGGTTTCGGGCGTCCAGCCCGCGTGAAGTACGATCGTCTCGGCGTCATGGAAAAGCGCTTCGAGCGAATCGACGCGCTCACACCAGTCGGGCACATCGGTCGCATAGGGGTCATAGACGCGAACGATCGAATCGAATGGACGCAGCAACTCCAGAAACCGGCGGCCGATCACGCCGCAACCGAACACGCCGATCTTCAGTCCCTCCAGCGATCCGCCGGTGACATTCTCGGCCAATCCCCAGCCGTTGGCTCGTGCGTTTTGCGTGTGCTCGTGGACGCCTTTGAGCGTGGCGAGCAATAGCGCCATCGCACCCTCGGCGACGCTGCCTGCGGTCGCGTCGCCCCAGTTGGTGAGCTTGATTCCCGCTTCGATCAACGCCAGCGGAACGAACTGCCGCATCGTGCCGGTTATTCCGCAGACATACTGAAGTCGCCCCGGGTTTTTCGACAACATTTCCGGCAGCGGGGTGGTCCCGTGTCCGGTCATGTAAATATCGGCCTCGCGCACATGGTCCGCGATCTGCTCGGGCGTCATCTTGTCCCCGCCCGAAACCAGCCGCAGATCCCCGATCTCCCCGACGGCATCACAAAACCCATCCGCCTTCATACACCGCGGCATGCCGGACGGACTAATGTTCAGAATCACGGGTTTTTGCTTCATCGGACGACCACCATCCAGACTAACTTACGACACAGGCCCGAGCGCGGGAACCTTCTCAATCGGATGCCGGACGACCGCCCAATGCCGCAATCGCAAGAAAGAGGTATTTGACGTTCAGTGCCAGGAGCCCAACACCACCGATTGCCGATAAAATATTCGGCGTCCGCAATCCAACCATGTTGTTTATGATGCTGTAGCAGAGCGCCGCAGTAAGGAGCGAGCCCAATACAATCCCAACGATCGGCACCCACCCCTGCCGCTTGAACTGATCCAGTCCCATGACGATCATGAACGCTCCGGGAATGATGTAAACGCCTCCAACAATCGTGGCGGCAATCATTTCTGCTGGCCCGGTACGACGAACAAAGGTAAGAATCGCCAGACCCGCAATCAGCCCGATGGTCAGGTTCACCAACCCAACGCCAAGCCCCCAAACTGCCAGGCGGTTTACCCCCTCGTGCGGGTAGTTTCCGTCTCGGCCCGCAAAAACGAAACCGGTCGAATCGCGAACGAGCACGTCAGCATTCAACGACTTTCGCAGTGTTTCGTCCTTGCGTGAAATCGTGGGGACAAGCTGGTAATCAGACCCTGAACCCATACGGCCTACTCGGGTTCGAATTTGCTTGTCGCCCGTCGCCGTGGCTTCGTCAATATAGTGGCCGAACGAAGGTGGCTCGGAAAAGGCGGGATCGGGATCGACCACAACCATTTCCGCGAGGTAGCTATCGGCGTGCAGCAGCCCGGCCAAGTTCGTCAGGCCATACGCACAGACCTGTACGCGAACCGCTCGACTCGTCTGAAGATCCATCCCGTAGACGAAATATCGTCGCCAAGTCCTATCTTCAGGGGATTTGACGGCTACAGTCGCATAGTCGAGTTGCTGAGCCATGCAGTCTATTTTCCTTGCTCGCTGTCGGAACACGAGACCCAGACACTTGAAACCGACGTTGCAGTGTCACGCAAACCACCATGATTACACAAGAAAGGCGTTTTTCAAGATTGGGCGAGCCGGTCAAACGTTTGTAACGCCAGCGTGTCTGCCATTCGGAAAGGATGGCCTGCATGAGGATAATTACCGTACTGTTATCGATGGTGCTGATGATGGGGTCCAGTGGCTGTCTGTTCGGAGGACACTCGAAGGTTCATCGTGAAGGCAACTATGTGGCAGCGACCACACTGGGGCAGATTCAACCGGGCAAGACCGACAGGGCCTGGGTTCAGGCCGTCATCGGCGAACCCACCGAACGCGTCATCGTTCAGCCGGGTCACGAAATCTGGAAATATGCCTACTCCGAAACCAAAGACAGCAGCGGCTACGTCTTTCTGATCTTCGGTGCCAGTGACAAAAAGGTCACCGACAGCAACGTCTTCATCGAGTTTGAAGGCCAGATCGTAACTCGCACCTGGCGAGGCTGAGGCGCAATATATCGCGCTATGACCAGCCTTTCCCATTCTTCTTGGTTCCGCAGATCGTGACTTCAACGCCCAGGTCGGCGGCCATTTGGGCTTTGACCAGCAGGGCCCTGTCGGCCTCTTCCGAACTGTTGGCGTAGACGCACTGGATGTGGTTGGCTTTGTGCCTGGCCATCATCTGGTCGCGACTGATGCCGTAAGTGACGGCGTGCATGATCGGCCATTGCGGGGTCGTGGCCTGCCAGCGACGGTTGGTTTCGCCTTCGGGCAGTTCGATCGCACCGGCCCGGCCGATGTCGAGCTTCAGCTTGCCGTCTTCCATGTAGAAGCGACTCCAGACGATCTCGCCCACTCGGCTGATGCCCTTGAGCGTCCCGCCGCCGAGGCGGAAATACATCGCCGGTTGGCGCTCGCTGCTGGCACCCGCCCAACCATTCACAAAATGCGCCGGCGGGGCGGAACCGCTGATCAAGAACACCCACACATATTCATCGGTGGTGCCCGAATGATCCGGGTCGCCCCAGCGAAGATCGTGAAGCGTATTCTCGACCGGCTGGCCCATCGCTTTGTGTACGCGGTAGGTGAGCAACCCGTCCAAGCCCGCACATTCATCCACTTCATTAAAGTGCGGAATCGGCTGGCCATCGTACAACACGCGCGACCCGTCGCGCGACTTGACCGGCGGACGATCGGTATTATTCAGCGTTCCTTCCACCAGATCGCTGGCGGGCAACAAATCCTTCAATCCCTGCTGATACTGAATCCCAATCGTGTGACACCCAAAATCATCCGCGATCCGCACCGCCGCGACATACATCTTGCACTGCTGGATGATCTGGTTCTCGGTCAGGTGCTCTTCTTCGTTTGGCCCGAGGTGAAACGTCATGCCCTTGGACTTGTACCAGTTGAAAACGTCCCACGCCTCGGCGTCACTGACCTGCGTCGACTCGTAGTAGAGCGCCGATTGGCTCAGCCGCTCCTTATAGATGCCCAGCGGGTTGAGCAATTCGTCGGGGATGATGGCATTAAACATGCCCATGCAGCCTTCGTCGAAAATGCCCATGATCGCTTTCTCGGCCTGCAGATGTTTCGCCAGCGCCGAGGCCAGCTTCTTCTCCTTCCCGCCGACCTTCACATGCTTCCATTTGGTGGTGTGGGTGATGCGGTGATGGGCGGTGCCTTCTTTCAGCCACTTTTTGAGGAAGGATTTGAAGTAATCGTCGGTGAAGTCTTCAGACCAGATCGTCGAGTATTTGACGCCCGCTTTGGTCAGCGAGCCATTGAGATTCAGCATTCCGACCAACCCCGGCCAGGTGCCGGACCAGTTGGCGACGGTGAGGATCGGTCCCTTGTGACTGATCAATCCCGCCAGCAGATGATGAGAATATTGCCACACGCACTCGGCCACGATCAGCGGGGCGTTGGGATCCAGATTCTTAAAGACCTCCAACCCTTCTTTTTGCGACTGGATAAAGCCGTGCTTGCGCTCTGGGTCATAGGCGTGGCCGCGGACGACCGCGTAGCCCATGTCCGCGATGGCGGTGATGAGCGTGTCCTCCATCTTCTTTTGTTCCGGCCAGCACTTTTGGTTGGCCGACAGACGCAGGTCGCCGTTGGCGATCAACTGGACCTGTTTTTTCTTGAGTTTCGGTGCTTTGTGAGTCGCGGGCAGTTCGTAAGCGGGCATGGTATGCAAATCTCCTTTTAATCCCCCGACTTAAGAATAAACCGGCGTGGCGGGATTGTAACGCCGCCGTACCGGTTCATCCAATCGAGTGCGACTTCGATTGCCATACGTAATTCGCTCGATCGACATTCAACTTCCACCCGGGACGGCGGTATATTGGATGGATCGCGTTCGTAAAGCGATTGATATGGACTTGTTTATTCATCCCGGTTGCGAAGGAGTTCCCATGCAGGTGTCGGTTATTGTCGTGCTGTCGGTCGCGTTGATGTTGTCGGCCGCCAGTGTGGTCAGTGCAGCGGATATGCCTGAATTGCCCAAAGTGCCGCAGGAAACAGTCGATCGGGCCAATAAGGCACCGCTGATCCGCTATGACCGCACCATCAAAGGCGGTGCCCACACCAACGGCGCGTGGAACACCGGCTCGCCGATCGTGCTGGCACTGGCGGCAGCCCAGGGGAACAAGTCGGCGGACGCCAAACTGCTCGAACAAATCCGCTATAGCCTCAAAGGCGAAAACACCATCACCGCCAACGGGGGATATCCCGCTCAGCACGAGCGCCAGGTCACCGGTGCGGTAGCAATAATCCGTCATGCCCCGCGTGTGTGGAACCAACTGACCGCCGATGAGCAGCACAAGATCGATCTGATGATGACCGCGGCGTTGGTCGGGTCGGCGTTCACCACGTCCGATGCCAACAACCCCCAGGGTCGCAAAGCCGTCGCGCTCGATGCAGACACCAACCTCGCCCGTGGCTGGAACCCCAACTTCCGCGAAGGCATGATCGGCATGATGATCGTCGGAACCGTCTATTTCGGTGGCGGCGAACAGGCGCAGAAAGTGCTGGACACCTTTGACCACGCCGCATTTATCGCCGAACTCAAAAAGGCTGATCTGACCAATCTTTACGAGACTTTCACCTGGAAAGAGGCCAACCCCACATCCGACGCCCCCGACGCCAAAGCCATCGAGGCCGCGATCAAGGATTATCGTTACATGGAGGTCGCGCTGACCGACCCGATGAAGATTTACTATCTGCTGACGATGAACACCTACGACGCGAAAGTCAACGCCGGTCTGAACAATGGGGCCGGGCTCGACGGTGCCGGAAAGATCGCCAAAGGCGCGGACAAACTGCCGAACGTGGGCAAAGTCGGGATGCTCAAGGAGTTTGCCTCAGTTGATGCCGGCGGGCCACGCAGTTCGATCCACTATTGCATCGACGGGTTCAAGGTCAATCTGGCCAATCATGTGGTC